>JAJYHU010000274.1 GCA_021784615.1 Acidobacteriota bacterium
CAACAAGGGCCATCAGCACTGCAAGGATCAGGTCTCGAAGCCAATAGCGCGCCTCAAAAATACTGAGCCGTCCGTGGGTACGGCGATTCAGCATATCTTGCGGGCAGCCGTTTGGGACAATCCCTTTCTGCATGGGCTCTATAAATTAAATTATATACCATAAATCCCGCAGTCGTTTCCACCTTCCGCGCAGGGCCCCGGAGCCAGCCGGACCACGGAGGTTTGATAGAATGGGTGTCTCAGGGTATTGCGTCCCTATGAATTATCAATACGCCCTCATTATTCCGGCTCTGAATGAAGCAGAAACTATCGGAAGCCTTCTCCGGCAGATTCCGGCGAATCTGTTTTCTCAAATTATCGTTGTGGATAACGGAAGCCGGGACGCAACCTCTGAAATTGCCCTGGCAGCCGGCGCCCAAGTTGTTCGCGAGCCAAGGCGCGGATACGGACAGGCTTGCATCAGCGGACTGGAACAGCTTAAGCCGTCGATCAACGCGGTCGTATTTATGGACGCCGATCTTTCCGACGACCCGCAGGACCTTGAACGCCTGATCCGCCTCTTTGGCCAAAGCTACTGGGACATGGTGATGGGTTCGCGTGTGCTGGGTTCAGCGGAAAAAGGGGCGCTTACCCCGATTCAGCGCTTCGGAAACTGGCTTACAACGCGCCTGATTGTTTTGTTGTGGAAAGTTCATTTTACAGACCTCGGCCCCTTACGCATCCTTCGGCGGGACTCGCTTGAGCGTCTGAAACTGCAAGACCGGACTTATGGCTGGAACGTGGAGATGCAGGCGAAAGCGGCCCAACTCGGCCTTAAGACTTGCGAGAGTCCCGTGAACTACCGGCAGCGGCAAAGCGGGCAATCCAAAATTTCTGGAAGCATCTCGGGAAGCTTCCGCGCAGGAGTTAAAATTCTCTGGACCGTATACCGTTGTTGGCGTAACCCCTTGCCGGCAAAATCTACCGATATTTGAACCCTGCATGGATAGCCGGACATCAAAGCCTGTGGATCGATCGCAGACTTCAGCAGGAATCTCGATGCCGCCGATAGTCCCTGATATGAATGAGCGTTTCCCTTATGCATTTCCCTTCTTAAGGTCGAGGACCTGATTTGCGATGAAATGGAGCGTTTTCTCACATTGTCGAATCGCGGCGTTCGCCGGGATTCTATGCTGGATTCTAACGTTCACGCCCCTGGACGGTCTTCATGCCGCAAGCCGCGTGGGGAGCTTGCCGGGAGAGGGTATTAGAGCAACCTCTGGGACATCGCGGGAACCCTTTTGGGCCAAGCATGGGCGACTGACGTTCGGCTTTGAGTTCGGCTATGGGATTGAGAACAACATCCCGCGCGACATCTCTCACATCCAGATGATGGTTGTCGAGCCTCAGGTAGGGATTATTGCCTGGGATTCTCCGCGCTCACGGCTTCCGGTCGAACGCTTTGAGATTAGCAGCGAGGGAATCCTGGGGAGCGCCTATCACCCGGGCGGCTATCTAGTGGGAAATAGTCTGCTGTTCCGTTTTGGCTTGCACCCTGTAGGCCGGCTTGCGCCGTTCATCGACGCGGGTTCGGGCCCGCTTTACACAACTCTTAACCACGGAGCAAAGGAAATCACGGGCAATATACAGTTCCTATCGCAGGGCGGCGCCGGTATTCAGTATTTTTTTAAGCCGCAGCAAGCCTTGATTTTTGCCTATCGTTACTTCCACATGTCCAATGGCGGCCTTCAGGAACCCAATTACGGTTTTAATGGAAGCATGGTAACCGTCGGATTTTGCTGGTTGGGCCGCCCGCACCAACTTCTCTCGGCAGCAGCGTATCGCCGCCCACTCCGTTTTCTTCATCTTCCATAAGTTTTGCGTATGCACAACAGGCGGAAAATCGTTGAGAGGCTTGGCAAGGACTACGGCAAGTGAACGCCCTTCTGAAGAGCAGGCTTAACAACCGGGTCCAACAACAAACGGCGGGGCACCTAGCCGAAAAAGTCTTTTACTTTGTCGCCGGCAGTGCGCTCAACGGGTTTATTTTCCACCTCGACCGAGGGAGCGAGCGATTCGAGGATTCGCCGCTGGTCACGCGACAACCGCGCCGGGACCGTGACGTCGACATGCACATAAAGGTCGCCTTTGCCTCGACTGTTCAGAACCGGCATGCCATGCCCCCGCAAGCGGAAGACGGCCCCCGGTTGCGTACCATCGGGAATTTTCATCTTCTGCTGGCCATTCAGGGTAGGAACCTTAATCTCCGTTCCCAACGCAGCCTGAGTAATGGAGACGGGAATTTTGACGAAAAGATCGTCGCCACGCCTCTCAAAATAGGCATGGGGACGCACTTTCAGAATCACATAGAGATCTCCGGGCGGACCTCCATGTCTTCCGCCCTCCCCTTCTCCTGATACGCGCAGCCGGGTTCCATCATCCACGCCCGGAGGAATCTTGATTCCCAGAACCTTCTCCCGCCGGACACATCCATCTCCCCGGCAGTCAGGGCACGGATTGCGGTTGATTTGGCCTATTCCGCCACACTGCGGGCATGTCCTTGAAACGGTAAAAAAGCCTTGCGAGTAACGGACCTGTCCACGCCCGCCACACGCGGGACAATTTGTCGGCTGAGTGCCATTGGCCGAACCCGAGCCACGGCAACTCGAGCATGTTTCGCTGCGTGGAATCTTAATTTTTGTGTCGAGCCCGGAAGCCGCTTCTTCAAAAGCGATCTCGAGTTCGTAGCGGAGATCGGCTCCGCGCTCGGCACGAGAGCGCCTGGGGCGGCCACGGCCAAAAAGGTCTTCCAAATCGAAGAAGGAACCAAACAGATCCTCAAAGCCAGAGAAAACGGTGGAGGAAAAGTCAGGCGCTCCGCCGCCCATCCCTCCGACGCCGGCAAACCCAAAACGGTCATAGGCGGCTCGCTTGTCGGAATCGGCCAGAACCCCGTATGCCTCCGTAATCTCCTTGAAGCGCTCTTCCGACGCTTCTTGGTCGCCGGGGTTGCGGTCGGGGTGGTGCTGGAGAGCGAGCTTTCGATAAGCGCTCTTGATCTCCTGGTCGGAGGCCTCGCGGCTTACTCCAAGGACCTCGTAATAATCGCGCTTGTTATTCACTCCGCAAAACCTTTCAGGTATACCAGACACTTTAAGCGTTCCGCCACAAATAACGGCTCCCTGGCCGGACTATTCATTTTCTTCCGGCGCAGTTTCTGAGCGGGCTGGCGCCTCATCCGACCGGTTGAGCGCCACCTTCACAATTGCCGGGCGCAATAAACGATTTTTCAGCTTATATCCACGCTGAAGTTCCTCAACCACTTCATGGTCTCGATGCCGCTCGGACTCGACGGTTTCAACCGCCTGGTGGACATGCGGGTCAAAAAGTTTTCCTTCGCTCTCGACCGGCTCAAGCCCCGCTCTTTTCAACACCTCGATCAATTCCCGATGAATCAGCTCCAAACCCTCGTAGAACTTTGCGGGCGCATGCTGCTCACGATGTTTGAGGCCCCGCTCGAGCGAGTCCAAAGTGGGAAGCAGCGCGCGGATAAGGCCCATCGTTGCGTGCTGAAGAAAGTCTTCCTTCTCGCGCTCGACGCGTTTACGCACATTTTCGATTTCCGCCTGCTTGCGCAGCAAGCGTTCATACATTTCCTGTTTTTCGGCCACGAGTTGCTGGTAGGCGGCGGCAAGGTCGCCCGGCAGATCGGCCTGCTTCACGCCGGGAGTTTCGCCCCTTGCCTCCTCGGCGGAAGTATCTTTTGCCACATGGTCCGGCAATTCGGAATCGTCCATTAATTTTTTCTTGTTGGTCATAGTCTGCTATTTTAACCTGTCTCGGGCCATCGCTGAACCCGCTGCCTCTTTGCCTTTGTAATTTTCGCGGGGGATAACGAGGAAAAAGTCAATTGATGCTCAACAACCGGTTGCATAGATGGGCAACGTAATCCACCGTCGTGACGGCGCGGTCATATTCCATGCGTGTCGGACCAACCACTCCCAGAGCTCCCACAACCCGCGATCTGTAAAGCAATGGGGCCACAACCAGAGCGCAATGCTGCATCTCATTTGCGGGGTTTTCTTCCCCGATCACGATCTGAACGCCCGATTCGGAGGATTGCAGGCACGATCCTAAAATCTTGATCAACTTGGCCTTCTCTTCAAAGGCCAGCAGCAGTTCTCGAATCTTGCGGGCGTCCTCAAATTCCGGCTGCTCAAGGATCCGGGAAGTTCCCTCAACAAATAAAGGCCCAAGCTCATCGTGCCCTAGAGCGCCTTCCATCAATAACTTGGCGACGCCTTGCAGCAGTCGATCAAAAAGGACTTTGGCTTCTTCGATTTTGTTGAAGATCTCCAGCCGGATCGTCCGCATCGACCATCCCCGAAACTCGGCATTCAAGTAAGCGGCGCTACGGTCCAGTTCTTCCTGAGAAATGTCCTCATCAAGACGCAAAACATTGTTCTCAATGAGATTCGGCTTGGAAATAATCACCACCAAAATCCGCCGGTCCGGAAGCTTGATAAACTTGATATGCTCCAACAGCTTTTCTTCGAGCGCCGGACCCAACACCAGTCCCACATTCTTTGAGACTTGGGCCAGAACGCGCGAGGCCTTGGCCATCAACTCTTCGCAAGGGAGATCTTCACCATGAAGGCTCTCCTCGATAAATTGTTGAATCGCCGGCGTCAGCCGGACCATCCGCATCAGGCGGTCGACGTAATAACGATAAGCTTTATTCGTGGGGATTCGGCCGGCGGAAGTGTGCGGTTGCACAAGAAAGCCCTCCGCTTCGAGCTGCGCCATGACGCTGCGAATCGTCGCAGAGCTCAAAACCTCGCTGGTCTCGAGAGTGATCGTCTTTGAGCCGACCGGCACTCCGCTCACAATATAGCGTCGCACCACAGCCGATAAGACCTCACAGTGCCTTTTTTCAAGATTAGGCTCGGTTCGCATCATTGTCTGACGTAGGGAACACACGAATCTGTGCCCCAAATTTCTATTTTATACTATTCGCCCTATAATCGGGTGTCAATATTTGGCTTCCCATGCCCACCAAGAGATCGAAATCGCCCCGAACAACCTTTATCTTTTCTTAGCGATACAAGGAAAAACCCTTCCGAGGGGCCTGGTGTGCGCCTGTTCCCCTTGGGACTGGGTTTATTGGGCTTGGCCTGAGGATCTGGCTACCGGCGAAGAGTTTGCAATATCGCTCGCCTCCGTGTCGTTCTGAATACCGGCATTCGCAGGCACCGGGGGCTGAAGTCCAGGCGGCAGAGGGTGCGGACCGAGCCCCAACTTCATAAGCGGCTTGGCTTCCGGCAAGCCCGTCACCGGGAATCCGTTGGCTTCCTGGTACTGCTGCATCGCGTGGCGCGTGGCCGAATCCCACTCGCCTGTCGGTTCCTTGTGGAAAAAACCTGAGTTTGCAAGGGCTTCTTGAATCTCTTTGATCCGGGCCGACTCTAAATGAATCCTCGCCCGGCGGCGGTGAGCCCGGTAATGACGGGAACGGTGGCGAGAGCGAGTGTGAGCGTGAGCGTTATAGTGATGCGGCGTGTAGTGATGAACGTAAAGGTGCTTGACGGGCTTGTGCACGGGCGGCGTCTTTCGACGGACGGCATGCTTGTAGACGGCATGGGCTTTATGTCGCTGCCGCGCAGCCAATCGCGAAACCGGCGCAAGAAAAAGTCCCGCCGCAATCGCCACAGCCCATCGAATCAACCGAGTAACAGTTGGACTCAATTCCATAACCCCCAATTATGGCAAACGGTCTGCCAGAAACAAAGTTTGAAACGTGGCCCCTGTCCGGCGGGCGATCAGCAGGAGCACGTCGTTCCCGGACTTTAGCGTCGCCTGCAGACGCGAGAATTCGGCAACTGATGCGACCGGATGGTGGTTGATCGCGAGGAGCACATCCCCGCGTGTGACACCCACCTCCGCCGCAAACCCTTCAGGAACAACCTGGGTAACTAAAATGCCCTGCGGCTTTCCCATATGCAAAGTTTGCTGAAGATTCTCGCCCTGGTCCGGGGTCAAGTCGCGGACGCTCATGCCAAGAACTCCGCCGGCCTGTTCAGGAGCGCTAGGGCTGACCTTCGGGCTGTTTTGCGCTCGCTGCTCGGCAATGATCTCATTGCGGTCGCCAACCTCGACAGAGGTTGACAGTGATTTACCGTTCCGCAGCAGCTCCATCTTGAGTTCACTGCCAATTTTGCGGTTGGAGACAATCTGCACCAACTCATCACCCGAGTGGATGGGCTGACCGTCAATCGCCAGAATGACGTCGCCCATTTTCAGCCCTGCACGGTCAGCCGGACTGCGGCCCTCGACGCTATTCACCACAACTCCATAATCAGCGCCAAAGCTGCGCAGCAAGGCCGGATTGTTCTGGCTGAGAAACGTAACGCCAATCGCTCCCCGCCGCACCTGGCCCGTGGTGACAATGGCATTATACACTTTGAGCGCTGTGTCGGACGGAATCGCAAAACCGATGCCGTCGTTTGAACCCTGATTGGTGGCGATGGCCGTGTTGATCCCGATAACCTGCCCGGCCAGATTGACAAGCGGCCCTCCGCTGTTCCCGGGATTAATCGCAGCGTCCGTCTGAATAAACCGTTTGAACTGGCCTTCCATGCCGGGCTCAATGTCCCGGCCCTTGGCGCTAATGATTCCAGCGGTTACCGTCGAATCAAGGCCGAAAGGGCTGCCGACCGCCAGCACCCAATCGCCCACGCGTACGGAGCTTGAATCGCCAAAATGGGCCGCCACAAGCGGCCTGTCCGCATCAATCTTGATCACCGCCAGGTCTGTCCACTTGTCGGTTCCGATAACCCTGGCCCGGTATTTGGTCGCGGAGTCCCCATGCAAGTAAACTTCAATGCGGTCCACAGGCTTGTCGGAGTGGCTTTGCATAATGACGTGATAGTTTGTCAAAACATAACCCTTTGGATCAAGGATGATTCCCGATCCCAAGCTGCGACGCTGA
>JAJYHU010000329.1 GCA_021784615.1 Acidobacteriota bacterium
AGGTTTCCCGCTACTGTTGCGTCTTATAAGTCCAATGCACAAGAGAAGGAAACCCGATCCTGGGCCGCCGAGACAGAACAAGGACGCCGCAAGAAGCAAGCAAGAACCCGGACGAAATGCGCGGGTTGCACGGCCATCCGCAGAAGTGAGCGCGGCTGAAATCGCGCACAGGACGTTGGAAATGACAGGACATTCGTTTTGGAAGTTGGCGCTGCAAATGGTTTTCATGGTGGCGATGCTCCCAGCGGCCCTTGCGGCGCAGTCTGTTGCTCCCCAAAAACCGCCCGTGTCCATGCCAGGCATGTCACCTTCGCCTCCGGCTGGACAGGAACACAAAGATATGCAGCAGTCGAAGGGCGAGAACACATCCGCCATGCCGAAGACGCAGATGGACCCTTATTTCACTGCCATCAACTATCCAATCCCCAAGGACACGATGATGGTCATGCTGCTGCCCGATTTCCAGTCTGCACGCACGGGCCCCAATTTCTTCACGGGGATGGAAATGGCGGAGTACGGAATCACTTCACGGTGGTCGGCGGGGTTCATGGTCGAGGAGCAAAAAATCTTTGGTTTGCCAGCTACGTTCGGCGGTCTGCGAGTCAACACCTGGTTTCGCCTTCTCCCAAACGATCACCTGCTGAATTTCACCCTGTACGGCGAATACGAGGATTTGAATCAAGCGGCGCTTTATAAGATGGAGGTCAGCGGATTCGGCGGGGAGGATTTGGTTGGTTCGCTCTCCGTGGCGCGGAATTTGCCGGCGCACACCTTTGAGCAACGCGCGATCGTGTATCACGATTGGGGACGAGTGAACGTCACTTTCAACTTCATCAGCGAGACGGGGCTGGAGAGCCACGAGAATGATTTCGGCTACGCTTGGGGCATTTTCCGCCAGCCCGAATGGATGGGAATGACTGCGGATAAAAAAATGGCGGGAAAGCCGGGCATAGCTGGAACGCCGGCGCTCCCAGTTCTTTCGCTGCAGCGATTGGGCTTGGGGATCGAGATGATCGGGGCGCTGGGAAATAATCGCCAATTCGGATTCTACTGGCACAGGCAACAACAGTACCTCGGGCCGGTCTTCAGCTATGCGCTTTTGCCCCACTGAACTATCCGCCTCGAACCAGCTTTTGGACTCTCAGACGTGAGCGACCCATTTGTGCTACGGATGGGGCTGGAGTATTCGATGGACCACTTTCTGCACCGGCTAGCCCGGGCTTTCTAAGGCAGTGGGCGGGGTGGGTGAAGCTCGGACACGGGGCGCTGCTTGGCCTGCCCTTGACCCGTGCCATGGCCGCAGGGAGGAATCGTCGGCAACCCGTCTCCCGCGCCGCACGGCGAGGCCATGATTCGTGGTCTAGCGTTCGAATGCGCCCGGCTCGAAAGTGCGACTCTTGCGCGGGCAGGGTATAATACGAACAAACTTGTGGAAACAGAATCTAAGATTCGAAAGATCGCCTTTCTCGGCGACTACTTGCCGCGTAAGTGCGGCATTGCCACTTTCACATCGGACCTCCTGACTGCGGTGGCCGCAGAACACCCCCAAAGCCAGTGCTTCGCGGTGTCGGTCAATGACATCGAGGGTGGTTACGAGTATCCCGGAGAAGTTCGTTTCGAAATTGCAGAGCAGGATATTGCGTCCTACCAACGCGCCGCGGACTTCATCAACATCAGCAACGTGGACATCGTGTGCGTGCAGCATGAGTTTGGGATATACGGCGGACCGGCCGGCCGTCATGTGCTGGCGCTGGTTCGCGAACTGAAAATGCCTGTCGTCACCACGTTTCACACACTCCTCCGCGAGCCGAACGACACCCAGCGGCGCGTCATGCAGGAACTGATCGCCCGGTCGACCCGGCTTGTGGTCATGACTGAACGCGGCTGCCAGATGTTGCAGGAAGTCTATAAGGCCCCGGCCGCAAAAATCGAGCTCATCCCGCACGGCATCCCCGACATATCGTTTGTCGATCCGAACTATTACAAAGACCAGTTTGGTGTGGAAGGAAGGGTTGTGTTGCTCACCTTCGGGCTGCTTTCGCCAAGTAAGGGAATTGAACATGTGCTCAATTCTCTGCCGCTGATTTTGGCGGAGTTCCCCGAGGTTGTTTATATCGTCCTGGGTGCCACTCACCCGAACGAGTTGCGTGAACGAGGCGAGGCCTACCGTCTCAGTCTCGAGATCCTGGCCAAGAAGAACAAAGTCGAGAAGAACGTCATTTTTTACAACCGTTTCGTGGAACTCGAAGAACTGAAGGAGTTCATCGGCGCGGCGGACCTTTATATTACGCCTTATCTCAACGAAGCGCAGATCACGTCGGGCACGCTGGCCTACGCGTTTGGCGCGGGCAAAGCCGTGGTCTCGACGCCTTATTGGCACGCTGCCGAATTGCTGGCGGAAGAGCGGGGAGTGCTGGTGCCATTCGGAGACTCCAAGGCCATCTCGCACGAGGTGATCGCCTTGCTGCGCGACGCCACGCGCCGGAATGCCATCCGCAAGAATGCATACAAGCTGGGCCGCGAAATGGTCTGGAGCAACGTGGCGCGGCTCTACATGCACTCCTTCGAACAGGCCCGCCTCCAGGGGGCGGTATTGTCTCGGAAGATCTTTGCCACGAAGACCCTCGACCAGCAACCGCGTGAGTTGCCGGAAGTACGGCTGGATCACCTCTCCCGGATGACGGATTCGACCGGCATTTTCCAACACGCAATTTTCACCGTACCAAATTTTTGCGAAGGATATTGCACGGACGACAACGCCCGTGCTTTCATTCTTTCGACACTCCTCGACGAGTTGAAAGTGGAACTGGCACGCGTACGGACGCTATCCACCACTTATGCGGCCTTCTTGAATTACGCCTTTGATGGCAAAACAAAACGGTTCCATAACTTCCTGAGTTTCGACCGCCGGTGGCTTGATGAACAGGGGTCTGAGGATTGTCACGCCCGGGCGCTCTGGGCGCTGGGCGTGGGCGTGGGACGTTCCCCTCATCGAAGTTTCCAAATCATGGCAGGACAACTCTTCGCGCGCGCGTTGCCCGTGGTGGCCACATTTACTTCGCCGCGGGCATGGGCATTCTGCCTCATCGGCATCCATGAGTATCTACGCCGCCTGAGTGGCGACAGCCTGGCCCACCAGACCCGCGAGACGCTCACCAACCGGCTGATGGATATCTTCGACAGGGCCTCTCACCCGGACTGGCCCTGGTTTGAAGAGGAGCTGAGTTACGACAATGCCAAGCTGGCGCACGCCCTGCTCCTTAGCGGGCACGCCGCCGGGCAAAAAGCTGTATTCGAGCGGGGCCTGGATGCGTTGCGCTGGCTGGTGGGGGTGCAAACCTCCGAAAATGGGCACTTCCAGCCCATTGGCAGTAACGGATTCTATTGCCGCGGCGGCCCGCGCTCCACCTTCGACCAGCAGCCAATCGAGGCTCATTCGATGGTGTCTGCGTGCCTTGAAGCCTACCGCACGACCTCGGACTCCTGGTGGTACGAGCAGGCTCAACGCGCCTTCGACTGGTTCCTGGGTTGGAACGACCTCGGCTTGGAACTCCACTCGGTTAATACCGGCGGCTGCCGCGACGCTTTGCACGTGGACCGGGTGAACGGAAACCAGGGAGCCGAATCAACTCTGGCCTTCCTGCTCTCGCTTGCGGAAATGCAGCTCATGCAAAATGCCGTCGCGGTGTTCAACGAGCCGGCTTCCTAGGAACTGATGAAACCTATTAACGTCAATCGCACGAAAATCACTTTGTATCCCGATAGCAAGCGCGTCCTGGTCCGGCCGTTTCATTTCATGAGTGGGCAGCGCGCCAGCGAGATTTGCGCCCGTGTCATGTCCCTATCCGAAGATGAAGTCCATACACTGCTTGGGGAGTTGTGGGCCGAATTCGGTGGACGCCACAAGAATATCCGCGAGTTTTTCCGGCGTCGATTTGAGGAGGTGCATCCCTATTTGTTGAGCGACCGGACACTCTCCGAAGAAAGGGCGTTATTGGTGGGTGGGTATTTCACTCACGAGTATTCATTTGAAGCTGCTGCGTTGTTCAATCCCTCCATCGTGCCACACCCCGACCAGTCGAACCTGGCGATTGGCTCGCAACGTTTTGTTCTAAGCCTTCGAGCCACGGGGGAAGGGCATATTTCCTCCATTACCTTTCGTAGCGGGATTGTGAACTCCGATGGAAAAGTGGTGATCGATGCGCCCACCCGTTACAGCCTTGAGCCGGCGCGCGTGCCTAACGCTGCGTTCGAAAAGTCCCTGTTCGAGCGGAAGCTCCGCGAACTCAACCTGCTCGGCGCCTTCAGCCGGGAAGCCCTAAGGCCCCTTGCAGAGTTGTTCACGCTGGAAGAATTGCGAACCAGTATCAGCCTTGCAGCCAAGGAACTCCAGGTGCGCGACCTCGAAACCGAAAAGGTGGCCAAGAAAACTCTGACGTTAGCTCAATCGTGTTTTGAAGTTCAATTCGATTCGGACTCGTGTTTATCGGAACGAGTGCTCTTCCCGTATACAGCCGCCCAGAGCCACGGCATCGAAGATGCCCGCTTCGTTCTCTTTCAAGACGACGATGGCGCGCGGACTTATTACGCGACTTACACGGCCTATGATGGCAAAGAAATCCAGCCCCAGTTTCTCGAAACTCCCGATTTCCTTCATTTCAAGTTCATCACGCTGATTGGCCCGGCCGTCGAAAACAAAGGCATGGCGCTATTTCCGCGAAAAATCAAGGGCCTGTACGCGATGCTTGGCAGGCAGGACTACGAAAACCTTTATGTGATATTTTCCGATCATCTGCATTTCTGGCACGCCGCACAAGTCATCCTGAGGCCGGCGTTCCCGTGGGAATTCATCCAGTTGGGCAATTGCGGCTCACCGATCGAAACCGAAGCGGGGTGGCTCGTAATCAGTCATGGCGTAGGGCCGATGCGGAAATATTGCATCGGCGCCTTCCTGCTCGATCGTGACGACCCGACCAAAGTCATTGGCCGCCTGCGTGAGCCACTCATCATGCCCAACAAAAACGAGCGGGAAGGCTACGTCCCCAACGTCGTTTACTCCTGCGGCAGTCTCCTGCACGGCCGGCAGCTCATTATTCCCTACGGGACGTCCGACTACGCCACAACCTTCGCCACGGTGCAGCTCGATGAAGTGCTGGCCGCCATGCAATAGTCCTGAATCCTGTCGAGACCTCTATCGAGGCTGCAAACATCGAAGTCATTAGAGAACGGCGCTGACTCCCGATATGATTGCTGTTTAGTGTCTTGTCTTCAGCCCTCACTCCACTCCTGCATTTGGATTCTGACACGGATGCCATGGGGAGGATTCTGTCTCTGCCACCAGTTCATGGCCGCCACCGCCCGGGATTTCCCCTCCTTAGCTGATGAGCAATTTTGACCAAACGAGTTAGCCATAGTGGGCAGACGTCTGAATCAGGGGAAGGTATAAAGGTAGTGCACCCAGACAATAGCAATGTGGGGCGACGGTCGCCGGGTGCCCTATGCGAACGCCCTATAGAACCAAGAAGGAGAGTGTAACATGGCAGCAAAAATAGCGGTATTGGGTATTTACGCGAACTACGCCGCCGTGGAGAACGGCGTCGATGTCTTGAAGGAAGCCGGTTTTCGAAACACGGATATTTCCGTGCTGTTTCCGGAAAAAGTAGTCTCCAAGGGCTTCGCCCACAAAAAGGGTACCAAGGCTCCCGAAGGCGCTGCTGTAGGCGCCGGAACGGGTGCAGTGGTGGGCGGCACATTGGGCTGGCTGGTGGGAATCGGAGCGCTGGCGATACCGGGCCTGGGTCCCTTTATCGCTGCCGGCCCTCTCATGGCCGCTCTGGCAGGGGTGGGCGCGGGCGGTGTAGCCGGTGGGATAGCGGGCGTCCTGGTTGGCATGGGGATCCCCAAGCACGAGGCCAAGCGCTATGAGGTGCGGGTAAAAGAGGGCGGCATCCTCCTCTCGGTGCATTCGGACAATGCGGAGTGGACGAAGCGCGCCAAGGACATCCTGGAGCGGACAGGAGCGCAGGATATCTCGGTAACCGGAGAGGGCAGGGCCGACTACGTCAGAGGCGATAAGCCTCTCGCTCGCACGGCCACCGGTGGTGAAGGGACATAACAGTCCAGGAACGGTGCTTTGATCCGGTGATTCGGTAAGTTGCTTTGACTCTTATGAGTGAGGTGAGACATGGAACTCCTATTGATTGTTGTTGTGCTGCTCCTCTTGTTCGGCGGGGGGGGCTGGGGATACTCGCGCTGGCGCAGATAGCGCTCAGCGTAGGGCAAGACCATTTAAGAGGCGCATGGAAAAGCGGGACTGCTACGGCTGGCGAGACAAGGAAGTGAAGGCATGGACAGCCAGGGAGCAGCGGAAAGAAATACTTTACAAGAAAGAAGGGACACCGCAACTATGGGACACAAGCATCATCATGGTGACACCCGGCGGCAGGGGTCAGATCAAAAGACTCTGCAGACAGAGAAACCCGAGGCCACACTGCAAGATCAAATCAGGCAGCGTGCCTACGAACTGTTCCAGACAAAGTCGGGCAACTCCGAGATGCAGGATTGGCTGCAAGCCGAACGTGAAATGCTTCACGAAATCGCGCCTCACAGCGAATCCGGCACAGCGCCAAACAAAGATAACACAAAGTCCGCAGCGGCGTAGAAGCGGAACTTACGCTAGCTTTAGTTCGACGTGCCAGGTTTAATCCCACCACCTTTAAGGTGGTAAGCTTTAGCCTCCAATTTTCTGAGGAGGCTGAGCGGGATGGGCGAATATCGGTTCACATGCTGGTGGCGGCAGCGCCGCAGTTGGCGCCGGCGAAGCTGGTGCAGTATATCAAAGGGCGATCCTCGCGACGGTTGCAAGAGGAGTTTCCGCACTTGCGGAAGCGATATTGGGGGCAGCA
>JAJYHU010000019.1 GCA_021784615.1 Acidobacteriota bacterium
TGCAGATTACCCCGTGAGTTAAGATTATGAAAGCTCGCATCCTCGGTATCATTTTTCTTCTAACTGCGGCGGTGCTGCCGGCCTCGGCCACAACCCTTGTCCGGATGAGTCTGAGCCAGCTTTCGCAGGCGTCCAGCACGATTATCCGCGGCCACGTGGTCTCGCAACAGGTTCGATGGAACCGGGACCATACGCGGATTATGACCTTCACCACCGTGCAGCTTGACCAGGCCCTGAAAGGCCAGCCGCCTTCCACCCTGACGATCGAGCAGCCGGGAGGCACCATCGGCTATCTTCACGTTCGCGTGCCGGGAACCGCCTATCTCCGGTCGAACGAGGAGTACCTTCTTTTCCTTGAGCCGGCGGCAAAGGCTCAGACGTTTCGCATGGTGGGCATGATGCAGGGAGCTTTCCGCATCAGCCGGGAAGGCAGCGGCGTCGAGCGCCGGGTCATCCTGCCGCTGGGCGCTTTGCAGACGGGCACGGGCGCGCAAACCCTCGGCCAGTCGCCCTCGCTCATCGAGTTCCAAACCACCATCGCGGGCGTCCTGCGAACTCCGATGGTTATTCCGAGCGGGACGGTGATCCCCGTGGTGATTGAATCGGCTGAGTTCCACGGTTCGGGCCAAGTCGCGGTTCTGGCGCGGACCACTCGAGACCTGTTTCCGAACAAGGCCGTGGTGATTCCCGCCGGCAGCCAGGTTCAGGGCATTGCCCAGCGGGCGGGCGAGAAGTGGAAAATCTATTGGAACTCCGTATCGGTTCGGGGCAGCCGGGCGAGAATTACAGGGTCGAACGAGGTTCCTATGGCGGGAAGCCTGGAAGGAACGTCGGTGGTTGTCAACGTGAGGTAAGGGCGATGATGCGCAAACAGTTTTTTGCCGGCGCCAAAAGCGCCGCGCTCGGCGGCGCAGCGCTGCTGTTGGCGTTCTCCGCCGTGATCCTTTTTGCCTACAACACGTTTCAGGATAACATCGGCACGGTTCAAGCTCCCCAACCTGTCGCGTCGCGCTGGGCCAGCCTGCCCGTGACCTGGCTCCTTAATCCCTATATTCCTCCTTCTCAGGACAATGTGAATACCAGTGGTTGTGCTATTGCTCCCTCCAGTTGCATTCAGCAATCTCTGGCGAATGGGTTTACAACCTGGATTTCCGCCACCGTGAATATCCAGGGGACGCCGCAGTCGCTCACGGACCTCAGCGCCAGCTACGGCGGCACCAGTTCCGTCCAGACTCCAGACGTAACCGATTGCAAGAATGTGGTTGGATTTTCCGATAGCGCCAGCGACTTTTCTACCGGGACCGTGGCCTTTACCGAACTGGCCACGGTGACGGCTTCTCAGTACAGTTGCAGCGACGGGACCATTAAGGCGTGCCCGTCAGGGTCTTGCATCGCGGATGCGGACATCGAATTCAATCCCACTGAGAACTTCACGATTTCGAACAGCCCGCCTTCTGGAACGTTCAGCTTGCAATCGGTTGCGACCCATGAAGAGGGGCACCTGCTCGGCATGGACCACAGCGGCATCGGCCATACGGTGATGTTTCCTTTCGGAGATACCACCGCGACCGGACAGCAACTGGCGCTTGCATCGGACGACGCCATCGGGATTTCATCATTATATCCATGTGTCAACCCTGCTTCGGGCCCTTCCTGCACAGCCAAATTCAGCACGGCGACCGGCAAGATTTCGGGCACGGTTACCCTGAATAGCGCCGGAACGTTCGGGGCGCACGTGGTGGCTATTGATACGGCGACGGGAGATGTGGTGACGGACGGCCTGACCGCGCCCGACGGCAGCTATACGCTGGTCGGAGTACCGCCGGGAAACTACAACGTCCTGGTCCTGCCTCTGGCCCCCGACGCCAATTCCGGAATTATCTTGCTGGACGATTTTTCGGGCTGGGAGTGCGGCTACGGTGATTCGAACTGCAGTAATATCCCTCAAAATCCCACTAATTATACGGGCAGATTCTTCTAAGGATCCCGGCGCACGGTCTGCGGTCAAGCGTTTCCGGAACCCCGCGTCGAATAGCCTGTCCGGCTTCAGCCTCTTGCTGCGGCAGCCAGGATTATTTGTGGAAATGAATTGCGTTAGGAAGTCATTGAAGCGGCTTTAACGGGATGGTCAACGGAGCGTGCAGCCCGCCGATGATGCACTAGAACCGCCAGCATGGAACTTCGCTCCATCTCCTCACCATGCACGGTGCACAAGGACAATGCCGAGATATCCTGAATGCAAGAGTGAATGCGGCGCTGGTAGGCGAGGATGGCGCTGGGATTCGCGCCGTTCCGGTATGCCCATGACCAGTCCGAGATCCAGCGCACAATCGATCCGTTGCGCCGTAAACACGGCCGTTGCAAAGGGTCGCTCCACTTTGCAAGCCGCGTGAAGCAGTCGGGGGCGGTCATGAAAACCAGACGGTGATTGCGAATGAGGGTTTCAGGGCGGAGCCCATTTTCGCTTAAGGTGCGGGCAAGATCTTTCAACCAGGCAGGCCCGGCCAGCACAACGATTTGCTGCCCGATCTCGACACCGCCGACGACGAACTGGAGGATTTCAGAGGGCCCTGGTTTTTTTCTGACGATTAGACGGCAAGCATTTCCCGGGGTCCCAACTAGCGAATCTCCATTCATTAATGAGGTCCTTATCTATTATGATGCGCGAAGTGCGCGGGTATGTCAACCCGTCGGGCAAGAAAGTCAAGGGCTTTGAGAGCCTTTGGCCCGGCGTTTGAGTCCGGATCCTTTGGGCTGATAGGGGCTTGCGCCTCTGAAGCTTTACGATGCGGGGAGAATCCAGGAAGCTGGAATCGAAGTGCGGAGGTTAATCCGATTCATGCCGTTATCCGGGCAGAAACCTGGAAGGATTGACCGGGGCCCCATGGATTCGAACTTCGTAGTGAAGGTGCGGACCGGTGGTTCTGCCGCTCATGCCAACCGCGCCGATGGTTTCCCCACGCTTGACCTCTTCGCCTACCACCACAAAGATCTTGCTCAGGTGTCCGTAGCGGGTTGAAATTCCATCGCCGTGATCGATCAGAATGCTTCTTCCGTATCCGGCGTCCCGTGCGGCTTCAATCACCATGCCATCCCCGGCGGCTTCAACGTCCGTCCCGTAAGAGGCGGAGATGTCCAGGCCGGGATGGAAAGCGCCCTCGCCACTGAACGGGTCGAGCCGTTCGCCAAATCCCGCAGTAACCCGTCCGTGGACCGGCCAGATAGACGGAATGGCGGAGGGATCATCCAACATGCCTGGCAGCAAGGTCTGCCCAAGCGGACCGCGCCCATTGTCGAGGCTGACGGTTCGCATGGCGTTGAAAGCGTAGAGAGAGGCGCGGTAGCTCGTATCCAGGGTTCCATTACTCTCGCTGGCCATGCTCAACAGGGCGGGCGTCACGTGCATCTGCCGTGAGTTGCCAAAACCGTAAGCCAGCGCCACCTCGGTTGCCAGCGATTGCAGCGAATTCAATTTTACGTTGACGCGGCTGACCTTGTCTTCAAGAGTATGGTATCGCTGTTTCAGGGCTTCACGTTCGCTCCGGACCGTGTTGTAGTCTGAAACTTTCACCAGCATTCTGGCGTAACTGGTTGCAAGCCCTGCCACCATGAGCACTCCCACCACGCAAAGGCCGAGAACCAGAGGTACGACATAGAAAGGAAGTTGAACTTTATGAATTTTGCCGTGGGCTCCAGGCGTAATCAGCAGGGTGTAGAACTTATTGTTCATATACCTTAGTCTCCACTTGCCTTTCGGTTTCTTGGGCGCCCTAACAAGACCGGGTCAGAAGGGAATCCTTGAAAGATCCTACACGGTAAAAAACAGCAGACGCTCATGCTATTAGAAGCGCTATGGCTTGTCAAGCCTATATCAGGAAATTCTCAGGATGTGCTCGGTCAAATGGCCGAACAATCCGGTTTTCTTAGTCCACACGGACTGCAATGTTATGCACAGTTGTTGTGCACAAGTTTATCGGCAGTTTTGTAGCCAAACCCTGCAGCGAGGAAGCCTTCGATTTGAAGATGGGGCTTAGCAAGAGGGAACAATAGGTTGGGCGCAGGCATCCTGGGAAGTCCATGGCCAGCGGGAATAAACTGTGTCAATGGGCGGGTTGATCAGGATTTAGTCGCATATCGCTATAACATAGTCCATATAGACTGCTAAAAGTTTTATCCTCCAACAACGCTATCTCCCGCTTGTCGATGTCTAGAGAGTGAAACCATGGAAAATTTTCTATGCAACGTGCAAGATATTCTTGAGCTTTTTCAAGAGTTCCGACGGCCTCAGCGATACCCTGATAAAATGGCCAGTATCTGATAAGGAGTTCGCTACAGAATCTTGCCCTTGGGATCAGAGAGATTGCCACCCTGAACGCTCCGAAAACTCACAAAATTTCACGAAACCGTGGCAGCGGCTGCTAAAACAGCTAAAATGGGGGACGAATTCGCGGCAGCAGCGGCTTGATAGAGCAGGCTTGTCTTGTGCGCTGCGCTGACTTGCAAGGAGCAAGAACGCACTTATCGAGTTGTGGGAGGCGTCGATTATGAAGAGAATCATCGGCCGTGTATTGGGGGTTCTTTTGCTGGTTTCGCTGGCAACGGTGGCGGCGCATGCCGAGTGGCACAGCGTGGGGAAAGTGGTTGATACGCATGTCGAAGGCAACAGCATCGCGTTTCACACCGAACGCGCCATCGTGCGGGTTTCCGTGTTGGCGCCGGACGTCGTTCGGGTCAGGATGGAGCCCGGATCGGCCCTTGGCCCGGACTATTCCTGGGCGGTGGTGAAAAAGCAGTGGCCTGCCGTCCATGTGGAGTTCAGCCGCGGGCCGAATATGCGGGTGATCCGCACCGGGAAGCTGGAGATTCACGCGCAGCTTTCGCCGTTCCGCCTGGCCTTTTACGATTCGAGCGGGCGCCTTATTTCAAAGGACTCGGACGATCTGGGCATGGCATGGAACGGCAAGCAAGTTCGCGTCTGGAAGCAGATGCCTTCCGACGAACAGTATTTCGGACTCGGCGAAAATTCCGGCCGGCTTGACCTGCGCGACCGCAGCTACATCATGTGGAACACGGACGCTGGCGGCTGGGGTGCCACCACCACTCCGCTTTACGAAACGGTGCCCTTTTTCATGGGACTGCGCAAGGGGTGCGCCTACGGCATCTTTTTTGATAACACTTACCGGACGTCGTTTGATATGGGCGTTGAGTTCCGTTCCGAATACAGCTTTGGGGCGGAAGGTGGAGACATTAACTACTACTTCTTTTACGGCCCCGGCCCCAAAAAGGTTCTGGAAGACTACACGGAACTGGTGGGGCGGATGCCGCTGCCTCCGATGTGGGCGCTCGGTTACAACCAATCCCGCTTCAGCTACACCCCGGAAAAGAAGGTTCGTTTTATCGCCGACAATTTCCGCATTCGCCATATCCCCTGCGACGTCATCTTTCTCGACATCGACTATATGGACGGGTACCGCGTTTTTACCTGGAACAAACAGAGCTTTCCCGATCCAGCCCGGATGCTCTCCGACCTTGCGGAAGAAGGGTTTCACGTCGTGACGATCATCGACCCGGGAATCAAGATCGACCCGGATTACTGGGTGTACAAAGAAGGCGTGGCGGGAAATAATTTTGTCAGGATGCCTGATGGCAAGAACTTTGTGGGAAGCGTCTGGGCGGGCCCCAGCGTTTTCCCGGATTTCACTTCTCCCAGCGCGCGCGCCTGGTGGGGCACGCTTTACAAGGGTCTAGTTGCCGACGGGGTGGCCGGTTTCTGGAATGACATGGACGAGCCCTCGGTCTTCGGAGTTCCCTCGCATACGATGGCGCTCAATGCGATTTTTGATGACCACGGTCTCCACAGTCCGCAAACGAAAATTCACAACGTTTATGGAATGTTGATGTCCCGAGCCACCCGTGCGGGAGTGCTGAAGCTGCGCCCGAACCAGCGACCCTTTGTGCTGACTCGCGCCACTTACGCCGGTGGCCAGCGCTATGCCGCCGTCTGGACCGGCGATAATGCCGGCACCTGGCAGCACCTTCGCATCAGCGTCCGCGAGTTGATGACGATGGGACTATCCGGACTGACCTTTGCGGGCGCGGACATTGGAGGATTCATCGGCAGAAGCCGCAGCCCCGAGCTTTACACCCGCTGGCTGGAAGCCGGAGTCTTCTATCCCTATTGCCGGACCCATACGGACAGCGGCAGCGCCGATCAGGAACCCTGGTCGTACGGGGACCGCGATACGGACTTCAACCGGCGCTCCATTGACTTGCGCTACCGGCTGCTGCCTTACCTCTACAACGCCATGTATCAGGCCTCCCGAACGGGCGTGCCGGTAATGCAGGCCTTGCTGCTCGACTATCCTGATGATCCCAAAGCCGTCGGCCAGAACGGAGAGTTCCTGTTCGGAAACGATCTATTGGTGGCGCCCGTGATGGAGCAGTACGAGATCGATCACCGGGTATATCTGCCGCGGGGCAAATGGTTTAATTTCTGGACGGACCGTGCTTATTCGGGGCCGGAACAGGTCCTGGTGAAGGCGCCGCTCGAACGCATTCCCATCTTTGTCCGGGGAGGAGCCATTATTCCCACCCGGCAATCCGTCGAGTACACGGGGCAAGCCCCCATCAATCCTTTGACGTTTGAAGTCTATCCCGACGGCCGTTCTTCCCGTGAGTACTATGAAGATGACGGAGCGACTTTTGATTACCAGCAAGGGGTTTACCTGCGGGAGCGCGTGAGCGTGGACGCCCAGCCGCACACTCTCACTCTCGCGGTTTCAGCGCGCGAGGGATTGTACACTCCGCCTGCCCGCTCTATGGAGTTCAAGGTGCACTGCCAGCGGACCCGCCCGAAAGGCGTCGAGATGGACGGACAACCTCTTAGATCGGAA
>JAJYHU010000190.1 GCA_021784615.1 Acidobacteriota bacterium
AAGCTTTTCGTACTGTTGGCACAAGTCCTCGAGTGTTTTCTCAATCTGTTCCGCGTCAGCCCGCTGCTCCTCCAGCAAGACCGAGCATATTTTCCCGCGATAGAGAGGAGTCAGGGCCTGAAGAAGGTGGTCCCGATTGATGACCGTGTGGTGATAGGAGGCGGCAAATTCGTAAATGGTTTTCACCCACAGTTCTTCGGGAAAATGGAATGTTCTTTCGTCGCTTTGCGAGATCGCCTGGATATCCTTCAGGGTTTCCGGCGAAAGGATCGACTCCAAGATAGCCGCCAGTTGGTCAACGCCGCTTTGAAACATCAAAAACATCTTTTTTCGGTTGAGCCGCCGGGGCTCAAGCCCCGAACTATACTCAAAACCGAAGATGGGGATCGATTGCGCTTCCGTGCGGGAAAGCCAATAGGATTCCTGGATTTCCAGGCAGCGGAACAGGGCTCCGACAACGCGCTGGATGGTCCCGACGATATTCTGCGCAGAGTTTTTTGCCGCGTGCAAATTCGGTCCGAGAAATGACTGGCACAGCTTGAACCCGTCCACAACCGCGCTGGTGGTCATCCAGACTTCCATGGCCGTGTGCACGACTTCTTCACGCCAGACTTCCTGTTCGAGATAGTGGCAGGCAAGGCGTCCTGAAAAGGCGAATTCACTGCCGACAGGTTCGCGGATCTTAACCCCGTACAAGGCCCGAATCATGGGGGAAATGATGTTTTTGATCAGCAGTCCGTCGAATTTATGGCGATGGTAAATGGGCGTTACCAAATCATACTTTTCCCTGTAAATGGGCCGGACTAATCCCTCGATCCATTCCGGGGTGATGCTTTCGAGGTCGGGGGAGACGATCACACAGGCCTTTGCGCGCAAGAGATCGGCGGCCGCCAGGATGATGCGGTAGGCATGGCCTGATCCACCGTTCACGCGGTACGGCGTTGTAATCCGGTGAGTGGTGCGGAGCGGCGCTGACGAAAGCAGGCTGCGGAAGTCCCGGATGGAAGCGTTCTTGACGATTTCGGGCGTACCGTCGTTCGATCCTCCGTCGGGGTTGATCAACGCGGTCCGCTCGCGGGGGAAATACTTGACTAGGCCGATTTGAACGGCGTTCACAACCTGTTCAATGGTGGCGGAATTATTAAAAGTGGGAATACCGATGAGAATGTCGACTTCACCCGCCGCCGTGAGCTGACGCACAAACTCATCCGAGAGGAAGCTTTCCTCGGCCAATGTTATTCCTCCATAACGCTAGCCGGCAGCAGTGTTTCCCTGCGGGAACTTAGAAACGGCGCAGCCGGAACCAGTAAAACTGATACGGACCCAAAGTCAAAAGATAAGGGAATTCACCGATGCGGGGGAACGGATTTCCTCCAAACATTTCAATCGGGATGAATCCCTGCCAGGGACGAAGATCGAGTTCCGCCGCCTGGGCGGCGCTTGAAAGGTTGTTGACTACCAGAACCCTGTTGTTGCCCCACTGGCGGACGTAAGCGAGCACCCGGTGATTCGCAGGATTCAAAAACTCAATTGTTCCCCGCCCGAACACCGGACTCGACTTTCGCAAGCGGAGCACCCGGCGCATCCACGACAAAAGGGAATGCTCGAACCGCTGTTGCGATAGAACGTTGATGGCCTGGTAGCCATAGACAGGGTTTGAAATCAGCGGAGAAAAAAGCTGCTCAGGGTCGCAGGTCGAGAAGCCGCCGTTCCAGCCGCCGTTCCACTGCATGGGAGTCCGGACGCCCTTCCGGTCCCCCAGGTAGATGTTGTCCCCCATGCCGATCTCGTCTCCATAATAGATGATGGGCGTGCCGGGCAGCGACATCAGCATGGCGGTCATCAGCTCAACCCGCCTGCGGTCGTTGTCCAGCAAGGGAGCCAGCCGCCGGCGGATTCCGACGTTAAGCTTGGCCGTCTTCTCCTTGGCGTATTCATCGTACATGTAATCGCGCTCTTCATCCGTGACCATCTCCAAGGTTAGTTCATCATGATTGCGAAGAAAAATGCCCCACTGGCAACCGTCGGGAATCGCGGGGGTCTGCTGTTGAATTTCGATGATCGGCTTGCGGTCCTCCAGCTTGATGGCCATGAACATTCGCGGCATCAAGGGGAACTGAAACGCCATGTGAAACTCATCGCCATTGGCAAAATACGGAGCGAGATCCGCCGGCCATTGGTTGGCCTCGGCAAGAAGCATCCGGTTGGAGAAATTCTCATCGACCCGCCGCCGCAACCACTTGAGCACCTCATGAGTCTCGGGGAGGTTCTCGCACGACGTCCCTTCCCGCTCCACGAGATAGGGAACCGCGTCGAGCCGAAAGCCGTCGACGCCCATCTGCAGCCAGAATTTCATCACGTTCCAGATTTCTTCGCGAACCTCCGGATTGTCGTAGTTCAAATCCGGCTGGTGGCTGAAGAACCGGTGCCAGTAATAGGATTTGGAAACCGGGTCCCAGGCCCAGTTGGACATTTCCGTATCGACAAAAATAATGCGCGCATTGCGATAGCGGTCGTCCGTATCGCTCCAGACGTACCAGTTTCGGCGGGGATTATCGGTTGAGCTGCGCGCTTCCTGGAACCACGGGTGTTGATCGGAGGTGTGGTTGAGCACCAGCTCGGTGATGACCTGCATGCCGCGCCGGTGGGCCTGCTCGAGAAACTCCTGGAAGTCTTCGAGCGTTCCATAGCTCGGGTGCACGCTCAGATAGTCCGAAATGTCGTATCCATCGTCTTTCAGCGGGGAAGGATAGAAAGGCAACAGCCAGATTGCCGTGGCCCCCAGCTCCTGGATATGATCGAGCTTTGCCGTGAGTCCGCGAAAATCCCCGACGCCGTCGCCCGTGCTGTCGTTATAGGCGCGCACGTGAAGCTGGTAAATGATCGCGTCCTTGTACCACGTTTGAAGCGTATCTGGACGGTCTTTCATCGGTGCCACTCGTCTCGCCTATAATTTTGTGCGGTTGCGGCAGCCGCACGATGCTTGCCCTGCGCCGGAAACACCAGACTTGTTATTAAGCCAACGGCTCCCGGCTGCTTGGCGGTTACTCTAAATTCTAACCGATTCTGAAACCTCAAGGCGCGCTTTTGGAAAGAAATCCGGTTTATGATGAGCAGTAAGAAGGAAAATCTGAATTTTCGAGGCCTGATAAGGAGAATGCGTGAGGACAGCAAAGGTTTTGGCCTTTTTCCTGACGGGGCTGATTGCGGCGCCATTGGCTTTTGCCCAGGTTACCCATGGGCAGGCTCCCCAACTGCCCCGTCCGTTCATCAAACCCATCGTCGCCAATCCGTCTCAGGTGAACCCCGCCCCGGGATTTAAGCCCCAGGCGCCCGCGGGTTTTCACGTAACGGTCTTTGCAAGGGGATTCCAGGAGCCCCGGTACCTGGCCGTGGCGCCGGATGGCGACGTCTTTCTGGCGGATCCGAGAGCAGGTGAAGTGATTGTGCTCGATGATTCCGGCCACGGCGGCGCTTCCCGCCGGCGAACCGTTTTTGCCCGCGACCTCACGCGGCCCTTCGGAATCGCGTTTCACGAAGACTACGTTTACATTGCCGATACCGATGAAGTCATCCGATTCCGCTACGACCCGAAGACCTCCAAGCGGCTCGGCAAGCGCCAGCATGTTCTGGACCTCCCGGGCGGCGGTATGCACTGGACGCGAACGGTGGTGTTCGGGAAAAAGATGTTTGTTTCTGCGGGTGCCGACTGCAACGTCTGTGTGGAATCCGATTCCCGGCGGGCAGCCGTTACGGTTGCCAACCCGGCGGGCGGCGATGCGTCAATTTATTCGAGCGGCCTGCGGAACGCCGTAGGCCTTGCGATCAATCCCGATACCGGAGAACTTTGGGCGGACGTGAATGAGCGCGACATGCTGGGCGATAACGTGCCTCCGGATTATTTCACGCATGTTGCGCCCGGCGGCTTCTACGGATGGCCTTACAGTTATATTGGGAAGCATCTGGATCCCCGGATCAAAGCGCAGCGCCCCGACTTGGTGGCGAAGGCAATTGTCCCGGACGTACTGCTCGGCCCGCACGTGGCGCCGCTCGAATCCGTTTTCTATATGGGCCGGCAATTTCCAGGCCGGTATCGCCACGGAGCTTTCATTGCGGAGCACGGGTCTTGGAACCGCAGCATCCTTTCGGGCTATCAAGTGGTGTTTATTCCTTTTCGCGATGGCCAGCCAAGCGGCGATCCCTCTACTTTCCTGACCGGCTTTGATCCCAACCCGCACTCGAGAGTGGTGAATGGCCGGCCGGTGGGCGTTGCGGTCGCCAAAGACGGCTCACTGCTGGTCTCTGACGACGGCGGCAAGGTTATCTGGCGGGTCTCAAGAACCCCATAACCGGTTTCTGGGGCCGCAAGCCTGTTCGCGTGGCTAGGGCAAAAATCTTTGCCGCGCCGCAAACCGATCAGCGCAAGATTCGTTCCTTCCACTCGCGCTCGGACTGCGTTAAGATGCACAGTTTGGCAGATTACAGATAAGGGAAGAAAACGATGAATTTTTCAAAAGACCAACTCGTTGCTTTTGCTCCACAGCACAAGTTCTTTGTGGGAATTGATTCTGACGGCTGCGTTTTCGACTCGATGGAGATCAAGCATAAAGAGTGCTTTATTCCCAACATCATCAAGCACTGGAAGCTTCAGGCCATCTCCAAATACGCGCGCGCCGCGGCCGAGTTCGTCAATCTCTATTCGAAGTGGCGAGGAACGAATCGCTTTCCGGCTCTCACCAAGACCTTTGAATTGCTGCGCGAGTGGCCCGAGCCGATGCGGCGGGGAATCAAGATTCCGGAGGTGCCGACTCTTCAGGTGTGGATCAGTTCCGGCCAGGCGCTCGGGAATCCCGCGCTCGCCGCCGAGGTGGCGAAGACCCACGACCCCGTGCTTGAGCAGACTCTCGAATGGAGCAAGGCGGTGAACCGCTCGATCGCCGACATGGTGGAAGGCGTGCCTCCTTTTCCCTATTTCCGAGAGAGCGCCGAAAAGCTTTTGGGCCGGGCGGACATGATCTGCGTCTCAGCGACTCCGGGCGAGGCGCTCGAACGCGAATGGCGCGAGCATGACATTGCCAAGTATGCGGCGGTCATTGCCGGGCAGGAAATGGGCAGCAAGAAGGAGCATCTGAAGCTGACGACGGCCGGAAAGTATGAAAAGGATTCCGTTCTGATGATTGGCGACGCTCCCGGCGACCTTGCCGCAGCCCGCGCCAACGGCGCGCTTTTCTATCCCATCAATCCCGGCCACGAAGAAGATTCCTGGCAGCGGTTTTCCCGGGAAGCAATCGACCGCTTCTTCAGCCGGACCTACGCGGGAGAATACGAAGATTCTCTGCTTGGAGAATTCCATAAGCTCCTGCCGGAAACACCTCCCTGGAAGGCCTAGCCGGATGCCGAAAAGGCGTCCGTGCGCTGTCATCTCTGCAACGAGGGATCTGTTCTTCGCTCGGGTCCAAAACGGACAAAGCAGATCCTTCGCCTCGCTCAGGATGACGGCGCGCACACATTCTCAGCCAACGGCTAAACCGCGTGCGCGGGAGCCGAACCGGAGAGAGGCAGGCTGGGATTTCCGCTTTCCATCTCCACGCGGGTTTTGGGCAGGCTTTGGGGATATTTTTGCTGGAGGAAAGTGACCAGCCGTTCGCGAACGTAGCACCGCAAATCCCACGCTTTAGGAGAGTCCGAGGCGCTCATTAAGGCCCGCAACTCCATTGTATGCTCGCTGGTGTTGGTTACCTGCAGTCCCCAGACTTTTCCGTCCCACAGGTCGGTCGTTTTCAAAATCCCGTGCAGTTCCTGCCGCACCTTTTCCACGGGAACCGTGTAATCGGTGTAGACGAAGACGGTCCCTAAGAGGTTGGCAGTAACCCGAGTCCAGTTTTGGAAGGGATGCTCGATAAAATAGGAAAGCGGAACCACCAGCCGGCGCAAATCCCAAATGCGCACCACAACGTAGGTTGTGGTGATTTCTTCAATCCATCCCCACTCGCCTTCCACAATCACCACATCTTCCAGCCGGATGGGTTCCGTCAGCGCGATTTGCAGCCCGGCCAGCAGGCTGGAAAGAGTGGGCCGCGCCGCCATGCCGACCACCAGTCCGGCCAGCCCGGCGGAGGCAAACAGGCTTACGCCGAACTGCCGGATGCTCGGAAAGGTCATCAGCATCACGGAGAAGGCCACGATGCTGACCACCACGGCGGCGGTGCGCCGAAGCACGTGAATCTGCGTCTGGATTTTGCGGGCCCGCAGGTCGTCGCGAACGCCGATCTTGTACTTTTCCGAGGCAGCATCTTCAAAGACGTCGATCAGCACAATCAGCAGCCAGGCCACGGCGGCAATCAATCCCAGGCCGAGAGCGTGCCGGATCAATCTCATGGCCTCCGGCGGCAAGGGCGTAGCCGGCAGTACGATGAACACCGCCAGCAGGGGAAGGATCAGTTTGGCCGGCCCATGCCCGTGCTGAACCATCGAGTTGTCAATAACGCTGCCCGTCCGCTCGGCGAAGCGCCGTCCGGCGGAAAACAAGATCCGGTGGGCGATCCGGGCAACGACAAGGGCTCCTAGCAGGATCGCGCAGGAAATCGCCCAGGAGTGCCAGTCCATAAAGAATTGAGTCATCTCTTGCTACCTCCGTCGAATTGCATGATGAAACCAGGAATCCGTGAACCCCCAGTTTACGATCAGATGCCGCTGGACGCTAATGAGGCAGGCCAAGCCCCCCGGCCGGCTTGTTGTAGCGTCGGCCTTCAGTGGGTGTGCGACATAGAAGTGGGAATCAGGCGGCGAGGGCTGCGCGTCGGCGCTCCCAGTAATCCTCGAAGCGGCCGTTGAGGTGGCAGCAGCGCAGCGCCAGGATGG
>JAJYHU010000205.1 GCA_021784615.1 Acidobacteriota bacterium
TGAACGCTGTGCTTGTTCCTCTGGACGCGAGGATTCCCCTTTTGCTGTCTTAAAGAAGTTGAAGTGAGGGGCTGAACGGAAAGCGTGCCTCCCATGGCAGGGGATGGACTGCGAGTCCTGAGGGCAGGGGAAAGATACTGTTTTAGATCTAACCTTGCCGGTGAAAGAGATCGGCAAGGGAATTTGCATTGAAGGAAATTTAGGATGCCAAACCCGAAAAGACGACATTCAAGAGCGCGGCGCAATCGCCGGCGCGCCCACGATCACTTGGCAAAACAGGGGCTCGCCGAGTGCCCGAACTGTCATGAAGCAAAGCTGCCCCACCAGGCTTGCCCCCGCTGCGGCAACTACCGCGGCCGGGAGGTGATTCTGGTGGAAGAAGCGAGCTAAGGTAGCAGGAGCCGGGTCTAAACTTTGTTTAGCCTCTGAGCTGAAGACATTCCTTTAATAGCCCTTTTAGACCATGCGCCGTATCGCCGTTGATGCAATGGGATCCGAAATGGCCCCTGTCCCTGAAATCGAGGGGGCTGTGCAAGCAGCCAGGGCCGGCTATGCAGAGGTTGTTTTGGTTGGCCCACAGGACCTTCTGGATCGTGAACTGGCCGCCCGGGACGCAAGAAGCCTCAAGATCGAGGTCGTTCATGCCTCGGAAGCCGTCACGATGGAGGACAAAGCCGCCAAAGCGTTCCGGCGCAAGCGGGATTCCTCGATCCGGGTCGCCGCCCGCCTGGTCCGGGACGGGAAGGTGGATGGACTGATCAGCGCCGGGAACACCGGAGCCGTCATGACCACTGCCAAGATCCTTCTGGGCACGCTCGAGGGCGTGGACCGGCCGGCCTTGGCGCAGGTTTTCCCTTCCTCGAAGAGGGGAAAGGCGACAGTCCTGTTGGACGTTGGGGCCAATGTGGATTGCAAGGCCATACACCTGGAGCAGTTTGCGGTGATGGGAGAGATCTATTGCCGGAAGATTCTGGGCGTGGCAAAGCCCCGCGTCGGGTTGCTCTCAAATGGCTCAGAACCCCACAAAGGCAATGAGTTGACCCGCGAAGCATTGGCGCGGCTGAACAATGCGCCGCTCAATTTTGTGGGCAACGTGGAGGGCCGGGATCTTTTCAACGGGCGGGTCGATGTCATCGTGGCCGACGGATTTATCGGCAACGTGGCGCTCAAAATCAGCGAAGGGCTTGTCGATGCCGTCTCGGCGCTTCTTAAAGAGGCTCTATCAAGCTCCGTTTCCTCGAAAGTAGGTTATGTGCTTTCCCGGAAAGCCTTTCGTGGTTTTAAGAAGCGGCTGGATTACTCCGAGTACGGCGGCGCTCCGCTGCTGGGAGTGCGGGGAGCTTGCATCATCTGCCACGGCGGTTCAAATGCTAATGCCGTCAAAAACGCCATCCGCGTGGCGGCGGAATTTTCAGAAGGCCGTGTGAACGAAAAAATTGAGCGCGAATTGGCCCTCGCCTCGCTCAGCAAAAATTGAAAGGGTTTTGAGGAACCGGAATGATTCAAACCGGCATTTTGGGTACAGGTCGGGCGCTCCCTGAAAAGGTCGTCACCAATTTCGACCTTGAAAAGCTTGTGGATACCTCCGATAAGTGGATTACGGAGCGGACGGGGATCAAAGAACGGAGACAGGCCAGTCCCGAAGAAACCACCTCCACCTTATCAGCCCAGGCCGGGCGGAACGCCCTGGAAATGGCCGGGCTTTCTCCGCTGGACCTCGACTTGATTATTTGTTCCACGATTTCGCCCGATATGCCCCTGCCTTCCACCGCTTCCCTGATTCAGCGGGAATTGGGAGCGGGCACCTGCTGCGCGTTTGACATGGCGGCGGCGTGCTCGGGATTTCTTTTCGGGCTTACCGTCGCGGATCAGTTTATTAAAACGGGCAAGGCAAAGTACGCCCTGGTCATCGGGGCGGAACTGCTCTCCCGCTACCTGGATTACCAGGACCGCGCCACGTGCGTGATTTTCGGAGACGGCGTCGCGGCCAGCGTCCTGGGACCGGTCAACACAGGCGCGGGAATCCTGGCTTCAGAAGTGCACACCAACGGGACTTTTGCCGACCACCTTTTCATCCCCGCCGGAGGCACCGCTCGGCCTGCCAGTTGTGAGACGGTCCAGGCGCGGGATCACTTTATCAAAATGCGCGGGAACGAGTTGTTCAAGGTTGCGGTTCGCAGCCTGGAAGAGGTTTCTGCCCGGGTCTTGGAGCAGGCCGGAATCTCTCCCGGCGAGATCGATTTGTTTATTCCGCATCAAGCCAATCAGCGCATCACGGAGGCGGTCCGGGAACGGCTGAACATTCCCGTTGAAAAGGTCTATTCCAACATCAGCCGGATCGGGAACACTTCCTCGGCTTCCATTCCGATCTGTCTCGATGAATGCGTGCGTAGCGGACGGATCAAAAAAGGCGACCTGATTTTGATGTCCGCCTTCGGAGCGGGGGTAACTTGGGGTTCGGTGCTGATACGCTGGTAGTGATTGGCAATCTTTTGGGGAAAAGCGCTTGTCCGGAGCCTTCGAGGGGGCCCGCATTCGGTTGCCCATGGGGGATGGGGGTTGTCTAAGATCGCCTTTATGTTCCCCGGGCAGGGTTCGCAGGCGCCCGGCATGGGCCGCGAACTGGCCGGGCATTTTGCCTCCGCGCGGGAGGTTTTCGAGCAGGCAGATGCGGCTTTGGGTTTTTCCCTCTCAAAAATATGTTTTGAAGGCCCGTCCGAGGGACTGCAACTGACGGCCAACACGCAGCCGGCGATCCTTGCCGTATCGGTTGCGGCGGCGCGGGTGCTGGAGGAGAACGGCGTCCGGCCGGATTACGTTGCAGGGCACAGTTTAGGCGAATATTCGGCTTTGGTTATTGCCGGAACGCTGGAATTGGGCGACGCGCTGCGCCTGGTCCGCAAACGCGGCCAGTATATGCAGGAAGTTGTTCCGGTGGGCCAGGGAGCGATGGCGGCGATTCTGGATATGGAGCTCGACGCCGTTCAAGAGATTTGCCGCGAGGCGGCCCAGGGTGAAGTAGTATCTCCCGCAAATTTGAATTCACCCCGCCAGATTGTGATTGCCGGCAATCAAAGCGCCGTCGACAGGGCCATCGAGCTTGCGAAAGCTCGCGGCGCAAAGCGCGCGCTGAAGCTGAACGTCAGCGCGCCTTTCCATTGCGCCTTGATGCAGCCCGCGGCGGACCTGCTGGCGGCGGACCTCGATCAGGCGGCCATGCGCGATCCCCAGGTTCCGGTGGTCAGGAACGCGGATGCTACAATAGCGTTTTCGGCATCAGAGGTTCGCGAGGGCTTAAAGCGGCAGGTTGTGGCCCCGGTGCGCTGGACGGATTCCATGCGAGCGCTTCGCGCTCGAGGCGTGGAGCTTTTCGTGGAGGCGGGCCCGGGGAAAGTCCTTTCAGGATTGCTGAGGCAGATTGATCCTGCGGCGCGGGCGTTCCAGGCTGGGAATCTGGCTTCCGTGAACGATTCGCTCGCCGCGTTAAAATCCGCGTAACTGTGCGGACTCCGAATGCATCAGAGATGCGGGACTTTTGGGTTGAAGGCGCGGACTGGGTGTGAATGATGAGTTTGGAAGGTCGCATTGCGGTGGTCACCGGAGCCTCTCAGGGCATCGGCAGGGCTTGCGCGCTGATATTGGCGGAAGCCGGAGCGGACGTTGCTTTGGCCAGCCGGAATGAGGAAAAGCTCCAAGCCGTCGCCAAGGAAATCGAGGCCCTCGGCAGAAACGCCCTGGTGCTCAGCGTCGACGTCGCGAATCCCGAAGCCATCCATGCCGGAATCAGCAAAGTTTTGGAAACCTGGAAAAAGATTGATATCCTGGTGAACAACGCTGGAGTGGTGCGCGACAATTTGATTTTGCGAATGAATGCGGCTGATTGGGACGCCGTCTTGAGGACCAACCTGGATGGGGCCTTCCATTGCATCAAAGCGGTTCTTCCAGGCATGGTGCGGCAGCGGTACGGACGGATCATCAACATCAGCTCGGTGGTGGCGCAGGCGGGAAATCCCGGCCAGGCCAACTACGTGGCGTCCAAGGCGGGGTTGATCGGGCTGACCAAGGCGGTGGCGGCGGAAGTCGCCCGCAGGAATATCACCGTCAACGCGGTCTCCCCGGGATTTATTCGGACCTCGATGACCGAGAAGCTGCCCGACGGCGTACATGATAAATTATTGAGTGTGATTCCTCTCGGCCGAATGGGAACTGACCGGGAGGTTGCCTATGGGGTGCGTTTCCTCGCTTCGGAAGAAGCGGGCTACATTACCGGGCACGTGCTGAACATCAATGGTGGATTGTATATGGCTTGAAGCTAACCCAAGGGCAGTTTGTCCGCAGAAAAGGCGAGCCCGACGGCGGAAGCGAGATGCTTCCACCGCTCAGGCCGCTTGACGCGTGCTGGCGCTAACGTTAGAATAGCCAACCCCGTGAAGATTGAGGAGGATACTTTTATGGCTTCGGTTGAAGCAGAGATCAAGCAGATTATCGTTGAGCAACTGGGAGTTGACGAAGCGGAGGTTACCCCGACGGCGCATTTTGTCGACGACCTTGGGGCCGACTCGCTGGATATCGTGGAGTTGGTGATGGCGTTCGAGGAGAAGTTCGAAATCGAGATCCCCGATGAAGACGCCGAGAAAATCCAGACGGTGAAAGACGCCATCACCTATATCCAAGCCCACGTCAAGCCCGCGAAGAATTGAACACACTCGCACCCCAGGAGGGATAAAGGTTGGCGCGAAGAGTTGTGGTGACAGGCGTTGGCTTGGTGAGCGCCCTTGGGGTGGGAACCGAAGAAACGTGGAGCAGCCTTCTCGCGGGCAAGAGCGGCGCCGCGCCCATCACCCATTTTGACACTACTGGATTTCCCGTCACTTTCGCCGCAGAGGTCAAGGGATTCGACCCGCTGCGCTTTATCGAAAAAAAAGAAGTCAAGAAGATGGGGCTGTTCATTCAGTTCGGCATGGCGGCGGCGGAGTTTGCCGTCCAGCAGGCCGGGCTCAAGATCACCCCGGATTTCGCGGAGCATACGGGCGTCTACATTGGTTCCGGGATCGGCGGATTCGACGTGATCGAGCGCGAGCACACTGCGCTGATGAAAGGCGGACCGCGAAGGATCTCCCCTTTTTTTATTCCGGCGGCGATTGTCAACCTGGCCTCCGGATTCATCTCCATCCGCTGGGGAGCCAAAGGTCCCAATTCCGCCACGTGCACGGCGTGCTCCTCCAGCGCCCATGCGGTGGGCGATTCCTACAAGCTGATCGAGCGCGGCGACGCCGACGTGATGATCTGCGGCGGCGCGGAAGCCGCCATCACTCCCATGGGCGTGGGAGGGTTTGCTTCCATGCGCGCCCTCTCCACCCGCAATGCGGAGCCTGAAAGGGCCAGCCGGCCTTTTGACCGCGACCGCGACGGCTTCGTGATCGGCGAAGGAGCCGGCGTCCTGATCCTCGAGGAACTGGGGTTTGCCGTCAAAAGAGGCGCCAGGATTCTTGCGGAAGTGGCGGGCTACGGAATGTCGGGGGACGCTTTTCACATCACCCAGCCTTCCGAAGACGCCGACGGCGCCGTCCGGGTGATGCGGAACACCCTTCGCGACGCCAAGGTGGCGCCGGAGCAGGTGAGTTACATCAACGCGCACGGCACCTCAACGCCCTACAACGACCGGCTGGAATCGCTGGCCATCAAGAAGGTCTTTGGGGATCATGCCCGGAAGATCGGCGTCAGCTCCACGAAGTCCATGACGGGGCATCTGCTGGGAGGCGCGGGAGGCCTGGAGGCCGGAGTCGCCACGCTGGTGCTGCGGGACCAGATCCTGCCGCCCACCATCAACTACGAAAACCCCGATCCCAATTGCGATCTCGATTACGTCCCGAACCACGCTCGCCAGGCGAGCGTGGAATACGTTCTCTCCAACTCCTTCGGCTTTGGAGGAACCAACGCAGCCCTGCTTTTCAAGCGCTATTCGGAATAGCCGGCACGGATTCACTCTGCACGGACTTTATTTCCGGGGGGTATTTATCGCGTGAAAATCGTCGTCTGCCTCAAACAGGTCCCGTCGCGGGACGCCCTGCTGAAGGTGAACTCCGCTTCAACCTGGGCTGAAGAATCCGACATCGGCTATGAAGTGAACGAGCCCGATGCTTACGCGCTGGAGGAAGGACTGCGGCTGAAAGAAAAGCACGGAGGCGAAGTCGTGGTCTGCACGCTCGGCCCCGCGCGCGCCTCCCAGGCTATCAAGGAAGCCCTGGCCAAGGGCGCGGACTGCGCCCTGCACCTTGATGATCCCGCTTTCACCGGCCTGGACGCCCTCGGGACTGCCCGGGCGCTTGCCGCCGCCATCCGCAAGGAAAATCCCGACATGGTGCTTACCGGCCTGCAATCCGACGACTGCGGCTTTGCGCAGACCGGAGTGATCCTGGCGGAGTTGCTGGGATTGCCGCATTCGACCATCATCATGGAAATTCAAGTGGAGGACGGCCGCGTCAAAGCCAAACGCGAACTTGAAGGCGGATGGTTCGAGTGGGTTGAGATGCCGCTGCCCGCCCTGCTCACCATTCAATCGGGCATCAACAAGCCTCGCTATGCCAGCCTCAAAGGAATCATGGCGGCCAAGAACAAGCCGCTCCAAAAGCTGACGCTTGAGGATTTGGGATTGGACGCCGGAGCCTTGGCGCCGCGCCAGAAGATTTCCCGCGTCTACGTTCCGGAGAAAACCTCCCGGACCGAATTTATCGAGGGCAGCGCCAAGGAAATTGCCGCGCAGCTGGTCGATAAGCTAAAAAACGACGCGAAGGTGATTTAACGGGTCACCCAGAAAGTCGATGTCGTCATTCCGAGCGCAGTGAGAAATGGATGCGTC
>JAJYHU010000395.1 GCA_021784615.1 Acidobacteriota bacterium
GAGCGTAGACTGACGATTGCCTGTAACTCAAGAGTTGAAGACCTCAAATAATCTGTGCAAATACATCACAGGTGCACACATGGACAAAAGAAGATGGAGTTTATTCATGGTTGCCTCAGGTGCAGCAATGATGTTTGTCGGCACGGCTTTATGGGGGCAGGAAGCCGTGACGTTGAAGCGCACTCGTGACACGATCCTCGTCCAGATCGGGGGGAGACCTTTCACCACGTATTACTTTGGTCCTCAATCTCCCAAGCCTTATCTTCACCCGTTGCGGAGCGCCCGGGGAACCATCGTCACGCGAGGCTGGCCGATGGTCAAAAATATTCCCGGAGAGTCCCACGATCATCCGCATCACCGTGCCATGTTTTTTGCTCACGGAAACATCAACGGAATCGACTTTTGGGGTGAAGAAACACTTAGCAAGAAGGCTCAGACGGCTCGGGGAGTTTACTATTCGAGTGAAGACCTTCCCAAGGGTCGCACGGTTTTCCGGCGACTGGAAGAAGACCGTGGCGGATCGCACTCCGGCCAGATCAGGGCAGATTTTGACCTTGTGGGCCCGGGCTTGAAGGTGATTGGGGAAGAAACGCAGGCCTACACATTTCATGGTAATAAGACCGAACGCATTATTGACTGTGTCTTTACTCTACGAGCTAATCACGGGCCCCTCAAATTGGGGGATACCAAGGAAGGAACCTTTGCGATTCGGGTTGTGCATGCGCTCAATTCACCTCCGGCACAAATGGTAAACTCGAACGGCGCTCGGGGCGAAAAGAACATCTGGGGCAAGAAAGCGGATTGGGTGGACTACTATGGAGATGTGAAAGGTGAAGAGTTGGGAGTTGCAATTTTCGATAATCCCCATAATCTTCGTCACCCGACCACTTGGCATGCGCGGGGGTATGGCTTGTTTGCCGTCAACCCTTTCGGCCTGCACGATTTCTATCACAACCCCAAGATTGACGGCAGCTATACGATACCCGCGGGAGGCAGCCTGACCCTCCGCTACGAAGTTTTGATTCACCACGGTGACTACAAAAAAGCTGGAGTGGCTCAGGCATACCGGCGATACGCGGACGGGGAATAGACCCTTTCCAAGGAGCTGGCATGCTTGCGCCAGATAGAGGACTAGGTGGCGCCGTCGACGGAATCGCAGGCGTTTAGCGGCCCCTAGGCATTTCGGAGGAGGATTTCATGGAACGTCACATCAAGGCTAAGTTGAATGAAAAATACCAGCAGATTATCGCGCACGGGGACCATGCGGTGTTTGGAATTTGCGCGTCGCCAATTGAAGAAGGGGGAACAGCACTCCGGGACAACAGGTGATCGTGAATACGCGTTGGACATCTTCTCGGGCACCGCTTCGATTTCCGTTGAGAGTGTTCGTGGGAGAAATCAGGTTTTTCCAAATGCCGGCGGACGTTCGGACGTTTTTTCCGGCCCTCCGGTTGTGGTTTACATCCCTCCGCAATCGAGCTTCGAAATTACCGCCCTTTCCGAATCACTGGATGTCGGAATTTTTGGGGCGCCTGCAAAGACTCTCAACCATCCGCGGCTGTTGGAAGGGGCGGAGGCTGTCAGGAATGAAGCAGGCCGTGACAACTGGCGGCGTATCGTTTATTCCGCTCTTGACACGAGGGTTCCCGCGGATTGCCTTTTGATAGGCGAAACGCTGAATCCGCCCGGTAACTGGTCGAGCTATCCGCCACACAAGCATGATCGCAGCAACCCTCCCAACGAAGCCGTGCTTGAGGAAATCTACTTTTTCCGCGTCAAGCCTTCACAGGGCTTCGGATTCATCTATACCTATACAGCACCGGACGATCCTCAGGGTTTCTCTACGGTTTTCGTAGTTGAAGACGGTGATACAGTGCTGCTGCCTAAAGGCTATCATCCGGTTGTCGCTGCTGCCGGTTATGAAGTGCATTACACCTGGGCCTTGGCCGGCGAGGTACGCCGCTATGGGGCATGGTCGGACGATCCGCGCCATTCCTGGGTTAAGAAGCAGTAACCGCCCGACACGACGAATAAATCTCAGGCCGTTTTTTGGCGCGCGCCCCTACGTGTGCCTTTCAAGTTGGGGGACAACAGAATGGGGACCAGCATGACCCAACTGACTTCATCAAAGCCTCGCCCGACGACTTCTCACCTCCGATGGTGGATTTGTGGGCTGCTCTTCTTTGGGTCCACGGTCAACTATATCGACCGCGGGACCATTGCCATTCTGGCGCCACACCTCCAGGCGATTTTTCACATTACGGAAAGCGACTACGGGTGGATTATTGCGGCGTTCATGTGGGCCTACGCCATTTTTATGCTGATCTCTGGCGGCATCATCGACTGGCTGGGCACGCGAGTGGGCTATGGCCTGGCGATGGGCTGGTGGTCACTGGCCGCAATGGGGCATGCGCTGGCGCGGGGTGTCATGTCCTTCGGTGTGATGCGGTTTCTGCTGGGCGCCGGAGAAGCAGGCAACTTCCCGGCTTCGATCAAAGCCGTGGCTGAATGGTTTCCCAAGCGCGAGCGGGCGCTGGCCACGGGCATCTTTAATTCCGGAACCAACGTCGGCACCGTCATCTCTTACCCGATCGTCGGCGCAATCCTGTTGCACTGGGGTTGGAAGGCGGCCTTCATCATCACCGGCCTGTTGGGCTTCGTGTGCCTGGTGGTATGGCTAGCCCTTTACCGGCTGCCCAGGTTTCACTCCCGGCTTTCGGAGGCTGAACTCGAGCTTATTGAAAGCCGTGAGAAAGATGAGATTGATGAGCCGGAGTCCAAGATCAGCTGGAAGAAGCTGTTGGGCCATCGCCAGGCATGGGGCTTCACGCTGGCTAAGTTTATGACGGACCCTATCTGGTGGTTTTACATCTTCTGGCTGCCCAAGTACCTGGTGCAGGTGCGGGGCTTTAGCATCGCGCAGCTCGAATGGTTCGGCACCATCCCGTTCCTTGCCGCCATCGTCGGAAGCGTGGGCGGCGGATGGCTCTCGGGCTTCCTGATGAGGCGGGGCTGGAGCGTGAACGCCGCGCGCAAGACCGCCATGGCCGTCTGCGCCTTCTCGATGCCCGCCGGCATTGCCGCGGTGCTTTCCGGAAACGTGTGGATCGCTCTGGCGCTGATTTCTATATCGACGTCAGCGCACCAGGGCTGGTCGGCCAACGTGTTTACGCTGGCCTCCGACATCTTCCCCAAGCGCGACGTTGCCTCCGTGGTGGGCCTCGGCGGAGCTGCCGGGGCAGTGGGCGGCATGATTATCGCGCCGCTCGCCGGCTATATTCTGCAATTTACACATTCCTACGTTCCGCTCTTCATCATCTGCGGCACCATGCATCCTATCGCGCTCGGCGTGGTGCAGTTGATCATTCCCAGGATCCACCCTATCACTCAGTCCTCCCGTCCTGAGCAGATCTAAAAAGCTAAGGGCGGGCCGGTGCGCCGACCCGCCCACCCCAGGCTTGTTGTGACCTGCGTATTTTTTTTCAGGGTAGGTTAAGCTGCCGCACCAGATAACTTGGGAAGACGTAAGCTTTCGGACTCCAGGAAACGCCATTCACCGACCCCGCCGAGGTTGCGTAAAGCAGGAAGCCCCGGTTCAGGTAGACCTGGGTGGTGCTCAGTCCGTTCAGGTCCGAGAGGCCGTTGAAAGCAGTGTTGCTGAACGTCAGGACGTTGACGGTCTGGTTTTGATAGAGCGCGTTGCATGGCTCCAAGGAATAGCCGCCCGTCTTGCCGTCGGAACCGATCACCGGGGTCGGAGTTGCAAGGAAATTACCCATCACCGGCTGAGATTTTAGAACAATCAGGTTGGCCGTTACCGTAGACGGAGTTCCCCCGCTGAAGGGCCCGTGGACCACAACATGTTGGCCACGCGTGATGGCGGCGGAATTGAACAGGAAGGTGCTCAAATCAGCCCCGAGAGTGGCGATCCGGAAGTTCGTGGTGGAGGAAACCTTCACGGTTACAACGGAGCGCAACGGCACGGTTGAGCTTACGTCAGGATATTCGGCGCGAACGAACACCGTCAATTGCGTAGCATTGCCATTTGTGTCGCGCGTGACTGAAAGGATCGGACCCCGGAATGCTGCGGTGGTTGCATCCGTTTCGGATTCAGCCTCCACGTTATTGGCGACGATGTTGCCATCCTGCTCGACTTTTGCATCAACCTCAACAAGCAGTCCTTGGGTAAGGCCGCCTAGTCCGGACACGTTCTCGAATTTGGTGTTGTTTCCCACATTGACCTGGAATGTGTGATTGTTCCTCACGCGCAGCGTGAAGCTGCCTGTAAAGTTTGAATTGCTGCTGGTTGTTGTGACTGTCTGGACAATTCCGATCAGTTCGTCGATGTCGCCCAAGCCGTTCGCGGAGGTGATCACGGCGGGCGTCACGCGGATCGTCGGATCGATGGCACCTGTGATTTGGCCGGTCGAGTCTGTTTGAATGGATTTGAAAAGCTGAAAATCGAGCGTCACCCCGCTCGCACCGCTGGCGCTGACTGTTAAAGCTGGATTAATGTTCGCCGTGACCGTTGTTTGGGTCATCGTGGTGGGAGTGATCGGCGTGGGTGTCGGAGGCGTTCCTTCGAGCACAGTCAATTGCGGATTGGGCATAAACGTGAAGGTGATTTGCGAATAAGTTCCCGCCGGAACGCTGGCCAAGTTCAGAAGAGTGTTAAACCCCATCAGAGATGCAAAATCAACCGTGACGGGATTTGAGGAGTCAATTATGGAAACGGGCGCGCCACCTCCTTGCGGAGTCAGAGTGACGCTAGTGACGGTGACGTCAAATGACACAACGCCGCATATCGGCGCATCCGTTCCCATGAGGGCCAGTTGGCCCGAACCTGCCGAAGCACTTGTCTGGCTCGTCATCGACGAACCTCCGCAACTGAGAACAACCATCGCGGTTGCAACCACGACACCTAGACCTAACAGATGCCTTCGCATGAAAATCCTCCTGAAGCCACAAAACTCCTTCTCGCAAGTGGTGCGGCTCATTCTTATGACCTGCCTGGGCAGGTTTTATCTCCCGTCGTACCGTTTGATTCAACTGCCGTAAGCTTCCATTCCTTTGAACCCGGTCCGACGGAAAAAGTTGCGCAGGAGGTTCTCAGACGGAGGGAGAATGACAGGGAGGTAATGGATGTCATCACTTACTTAGTATGAACGCATGGAGGTAGATTGCCAGGGGAGCGCCGTGACGACGGAGGTGGGAAAGTAGAGGGGAAAGCCGCCGGCACGGACTAGAAAGCCCGTGCCGGCAACTTGGATTGAGGGTCTCTTTAGATATCGTAGTAGAGGGCAAACTCATAAGGATGGGGCCGGGCATTGATGGCCGCCACCTCATTTTTCATCTTGTAGGATATCCAGGTTTCAATCAACTCTTCGCCGAAGACGTCGCCCTTGAGAAGGAAGTCATGGTCCTTTTCAAGCGCTTTCAGCGATTCCTCGAGCGAGCCTGGAAGCGAGGGTACCTTCTTGAGATCCTCGGGTCCGAGATCGTAGATGTCCTTGTCGAGAGGTTCACCGGGATCGATCTTGTTTTCAATTCCATCCAACCCCGCCATCAGCATTGCGGCAAAGGCCAGGTAGGGATTGCAGGAAGGGTCGGGTGGCCGGAACTCGACGCGTTTGGCCTTGGGACTGGGCGAATACATCGGGATTCGGCACGCGGCACTGCGGTTGCGGCTCGAATAGGCAAGGTTGACCGGTGCTTCAAATCCCGGCACGAGGCGCTTGTAGGAATTTGTGGTAGGTGCCATCAGGGCCGCCAGCGCCGGCGCATGGCGGAGCAATCCGCCGATGTACCACAGGGCCGTCTGGCTGAGTCCGGCATAGAGATCCCCTGCGAAGAGCGGCTTGCCGTCCTTCCAAATGCTCTGGTGAGTATGCATGCCGGATCCGTTGTCCTGGTATAGCGGTTTGGGCATGAAGGTCACCGTCTTGCCGTACTGGTGGGCAACGTTGCGGACGATGTACTTGTAAATCATCATCCCGTCGGCTGACTTCAGCAAAGGACCGAACTTCTGGTCGATTTCGCCCTGGCCGCCGGTCGCCACTTCGTGATGATGGCACTCGATAGTCAACCCGGCTTTTTCCATCACCATCACCATTTCCGAGCGCAAATCCTGGTAGTGATCCGTGGGCGGCACGGGGAAATAGCCTTCCTTATAACGCGGGCGGTAACCGAGGTTGTCTTTTTCGCGTCCGGAATTCCAGCGTCCTTCCTCAGCGTCGATAAAGTAGTAGCCGTGCTGCTGGGCCTGGTCAAAGCGGATGTTGTCAAAGATGAAGAACTCCGACTCCGCGCCAAAATAGGCCGTGTCGCCGATGCCCGTGTAGGCGAGGTACGCTTCAGCTTTCTTGGCGATGTGGCGTGGGTCCTTCAAGTAGTGCTGCTTGGTGATCGGGTCGGTAATATCCCCGATCAGCACCAGGGTGGGAACGTCGGTGAAAGGATCGAGCATGTACCAACTGGGATCGGGAATCAGCAGCATGTCACTTTCATGAATGGCCGCCCAACCCCGGATGCTGGACCCATCCATGCCGAACCCTTCTTCAAAAGACGATTCGTCAACTTGGTGAATGGGATAGGAAACGTGATGCCAGAGCCCTGGAAGGTCGGTAAAGCGGAGATCGACCATTTTCACGTTGTTCGCCTTGGCAAATTCAAGCACAGACTTCGCGTTCATGTAGCCTCCATAAAGGAAATTTCTACGTCCGATAAATGCTGATAATACTTGGCCCGCATCATTGGGAGCGCGTTAACATATCCTGTCTAACGCCTAGAGTCAAGCTTTAATCCTCACCTGATTGGGAGGGCCTATTGACGGG
>JAJYHU010000218.1 GCA_021784615.1 Acidobacteriota bacterium
TGCACCGTTGTCTTATCTGCAGTTTATTTCCTTGCAGCGGCGGGCCGTGATGGTGATGACCGACTCAGGCGGAGTCCAGGAAGAGACGACGGTGCTGGGAGTACCGTGCCTAACCTTGCGTGAAAACACGGAGCGTCCGATCACTGTGACGCAAGGAACCAATACGATTGTGGGGCTTAATCCTGAGCGCATCCGGGTGGAGGCTCTGCGGTTGCTTTCCGGGCCAAGGAAGATTGCCAGAATCCCCCCATTATGGGACGGTCACGCCTCCGAACGCATCGTTAAGAGTATTTGCGAATGGATTGATTGCCGAACCGGATCACCTCAAGCTAAAGCAAAGTCTGCGGCTTTAGTTCCTGCGCCCTCCTGGGGTATCAGTTAGCCTGGAGGCTGTCGAAGGGAACTATCGGAAAACTCCGACCCTTCATGAAAACACACATAATGGATTATGGGAGGCACGACTTGCCTGACAATTTGATGAATAAGGTGACAGCTTGGTTTCTGGCGCTTTTCTTTTGGACGCTACCTCTTGCCGCTCAGCCCAGCCCGAATATTTTAGGTATCGTCGTTGGATGTACGGATACCACCTTGGGAGCAGTTCCTCTTCCGAATACCGGAACGATTCTGAATAATGGCGTATTGACAACCGGTCGGCAGGGAAAGGCTCTCCTGGAGTTTTCTCCCACTGGCCTCGCAACCGTTTTTGCGAGCACTAAGATCAGGTTTTATAGGGAGGGTAACCACGTGGTTGCCGAGATGACCTCGGGCGCGATGGCTGTGGAATTAGTTGACCGCCAGAATTTTGTGGTGACAACTCCCAGGTACAGTATCGCGCCTGCCGACCAGGAGAAAACAATATACTCTGTCGTGCTGACGCCGGACCGGGGCACAATAGTGGCTGTCCGGCAAGGCCGGCTCGCCATCCGGGAAGGCCTCTCAGGACCACCGCATATTCTTTCGGAAGGCCAATATGCCTCGGTCCCACTCTCCACTCCGGGAAGCACAGGACAGCAAGCCCAACTTAAAAAGACATCCGCCAAGTCACCCACTGGAACGTGGCGCATTGGGTCTCTTTCCCATATGACTTCGTTGGGCATTGCTGCGGTGGTTGCGGCCAGCGTGGCGGGCGCAGTTGCGATTCCGCTGTCTGCGGGCGGCCAGGTTGCCAGCCCTAGTATGCCGTGATCCCCGGATTCTTCCCGATAGTTTGCCGTTTTTTTTGGATTAACGCTTCAGAAATTCCCTTGATACACCACAGAACTCTTCGAGCCTTCGGCCACCCCTTCCATTGCCAGGCATGCACTTTCCAATTCGCCCACACTCACATGGGGCGCAATGTCCGGGTCTTTGCGTTCCAAGCTTTGACGGTCAGCTCCGCTTTCTGTGAGGGTTCTGCATTCGGCCAAAGCACTTGGATCCTTATCTGACGTGTTTCCCCCGGTCCAAGCCAGAAGAAGTCATGGTTGGCATAGAAAGCCCGTTCGGGCGACACGATGTTAACGTGTGTGAGGAATGCAGGATTCGATCCCGTATTTTGAACCAAAACCACGATTTCGCTCCGGCGCTCCCCCAGCCGCTTGTTGGTTAGAAGGCGCAGTTTGAGTGAGGTCGTTGTGCCCGCCACTTCCCTTCGCAGCCACGGGCCATGCTTAAAAACAAGCGATGGCTGCGGTGAAGAACGATATTTCTTTCGAAACGCCGGGTCCTGCATCAGCCTCAGGCAGCATGGCCAATACACCGAGCGTGAAACCAGCTTTCCGTTTTGATCCCGCAACTCCGCCACAATAAGGAAATGGTGATTCTCCAGGCTCGGGGGAATCCTAAACTCACCCAGATGGATGTTATTCACAGAAGGCCCCGTCTTTACCTCTATTGTTCCCGAAGCGTGCCAAAGCCTTTGAAAATGTGTGTCGTAAACATCCACTGAGGCTGTCATTCCCATGATTTCTTTAGGCGGCGCCTGAATCACGCTCGCATTGACCGGCACATTCTCGCCTGCGGCCCAAATCAAATACGGTAGCCGGACCATAATGTGGGTAGGCTGGTACGTACGCTTCAGGAAATAATAAGCCGCCGTCGCCTGGTTGAGGCCATCAACATAGGCGAAGAACTCGATCGGCCAGGGAACCGTGAACGACCATGGCATCAGGCCGGTGGTAATCGGATAATTTGCCTGAGAAAGATCCGAGACAACTTGTATGAACTCCCCGGAGGCAATCTGATTGGCGTCACAAAACCTCTGTAAGTCGGGAGCCGTCATGTCGTCTATTTGCGAAGCCCGTGCCGCAAGCGTCCGAGGCTCCCTGGCCCGGTATTCCATAAAATGATGGATAAACTCAGGGTGTGAATCCGCGAACTTCTTGCTGAAAATGTTGCTGATGGGTCCCTCCATCTCCTGCTTATCAACCACTTGAAGAATGGATTGCGGTTCTGGCATATTGAAGATGCCTGTTTCACTGATAAATGGAACCCAGTGGTAGAGGCGCGCATACCAAGTCGGATCCATATTGACATAGATATGCGCGTCGCCGGGATCGGGAGTCGTGCGGAGGAAGAGCCGCGTACCGTCAAAATCTCGCACGGAACGCTCAATAATGCCCACGGAAGCGGTATTTCCCGGCGTATATGGATTAAATTCATTGCCACCGCACCACACGGCCAGCGAACTGTGGTTCCGTAGCCGAAAGACGATCTGCATGACCTGGGCTTCCCACACATCCTGCGGCCATAACGGAGTCTCATCGTTCCCGATCGGGAAATCCTCCCACACCATGATGCCCAGCTTGTCGCAGAGCGAATAGAACTCGTCAGTCTCAGGATTGCCGCCGCCCCACACGCGGATCATCTGGATGCCCTCGGCCTGCGCTGCTCCCAGCAGCCAGCGATATCGCCATGCAGGCAGGTGAAGCAGTTCATCTAGAGGCCAGCTCCAGTTAATCCCCTTCACAAACAGTTTTCGACCGTTTACCATAAGCTGCCATTTCGCCCAGCGGTCCTGCGTTTGGGGTCCCGCTGAGCGAATCCGATGAATAGTCCGGATACCGTAGTCGAATTGAAGGCTGTCAATCTGGCGCCCAGCGCGCAGGAGGTCCATCTTTACCTCATAAAGATGCGGGTCACCCATGCCGTTGGGCCACCAAAGCTTGGGCGAATTCACCCGCAATTTTTCTCGAACCCAATTCCGCCCTTTGTATAGCGTCAATGGAAAATCTCGGACCAGAACCCTGTGCGAAGATGGCGTATCCAGAAGTTCGACATGCAAGACAAACGGAACTCCGACCTTTTGGGCTGTCCAGGAGTTCCGGTAAGTCATTAGCTGAGTCTCTTTCCACGGGTGTAGCGGCTGCCCAAGGGCGGTTGTATCTGCCAAGACTTCGACATTCAACAACAGTTGAGCCTCTTTGTCATTTGCGCTCCGGGTAATGAGAAAAGGCCGTTCCAGGTGGGTTTTCGGAACAAGCTCCAATCGGACATCCTGCCAAATACCAAAGGGAATGAACTCCTTGGGATTAATCTTGCTCGGAGTTGTAACGTTAGTTGATCCGCCGGCAAGCCCCCAAGGGAGGGTGACTTTCTCCGCGTGATTCGGGTCCCAGTTTGGGACGCCGTAACTCCCAGCCCTCACCTCAACCACAAGATCATTAGGAGAGTCGAAGCGCAGATAACGGCTCACCTCAACGTCGGGCCCACCAAACATTCCCTCGTTACGGCCCAGCAGTACGCCATTGAGCCAGATTCTTGTGTAGTAGCCGACTCCATCGAAACATAAAAAAGCGTACCGCGCGCGCGCCCCTTTCGGAACGCGGAACTGCCGCCGGTAATACCAAACCTTGCTCGCTACCCAGATATACTTCCTCGAATTAAGGTGCTTGTATGGATTGGGCAATACTCCTGCCCGATATAGCGACCATTGCACGGAGTCTGGAACTTTTGCATGAACCCATTTCTGGATATTGTCCAGATCCGCGAGCTTCTGAACGGGCGCATCCAGATCTCCCATTTGCCACTGGCCACCCAGCGAAATGTGCTCTGAGCCGCTGCGGGGCGAGATGTAGTAAGGTTCCCAAAGAGGCTTGCCTTGCTCAGTGTTTTGCGCATGTGCTGGTATCGGCGTGAAAAAGAGGATCAGAAGTGCCAACGGCAAAAACAATGGCCTGGCCGCCCGGCGAACTCCCGCATGAACGCTCACACTATTGTGGCGGGCAGAAATCACGCGCATGCTTTCCTCCTCCCAAATCCTAAGAGATTTTTGTTTGCTTGTTCGCGCCGGGTGGTACACGCGTTGCCTTGCAAGACCACCCTTTGTACAACATTGCTTACACATGGCAGGATAGGCACAGTTCTGCGTCGGGTTCTTATGTCCAAGGGTGCAATTCTCGCGCTTCGTGGAGTTTAAAGCCAGTGATTTTTTTAGCCGAGCGGAAGCATGAGGAACGCGCATCAGGGTTACGGAAGGAATCAAAAGCTGCTTTGAGACTTTACTTTACCTCGAAGGTGTAGCCGCTGGTAGGCGGTACATGGCTAGGAAAACCTCCTCGGTCGGCGGAGCTTAGGGTGTCGGTAATTGAGAGATAGTGCAGAGCTTGTCAATGAATTCATGCGGCCTGCTGCGGTTGCGCTGGTTCTGAAAAGGTGGCAATCTGGGGCATCGCGAGCCTTAAGTAGTCGGAGTATTTCATTCGGATGGCATCTCGATGGGTTCCGGCGTTGAACACAATTTCTTCCGATTTTCCCAGCGAGCGGTCTACCCAGGTTTCCATCTTGTAAAAGTTCCCAAACGGAGGAAAGGCTCCCAATTCAGAATCGGAGCAGAGATTGTGCAGATCGCCTTCGGGCACGATTTCGAGACGCTTCGCTTCAACCGATTCCATGAGCCGATGAAGATTTAAGCGGTGCGAAGCCGGCAAAACTGCCATTAGGAAATACCCGTCGGCACGAAGGACAACCGACTTGGCGAAATGCTTTGCGGAAAGATGTAATTCTTCAGCAATTTTCTCGGCAGAAAACGCCTGAGGGTGTGGAAGCGCCGTGTAATTAACATGGTGCGAATCGAGATAGTCGCGGACACGTTGACCTATTGACATTGTATCCTCCTCGCATTCGTCTCATAATCAGATTTACTCCCAGCTTTTATTCGGGTTGCCTTTCTGTAAAAGGCGGCCTCCTGCTGGGCGGCCTCACTGTCTGCTTCAAAACTTGCTTTTTGAAAACTACCGGACCCCGCCCGTGACCAGTTCCATGCCACTTGCGTGCGGAAAGACCGACTGGCCTCCATGTCGCCTTAGCTTTCATAAAGACCTCCTTCTGCCTTTACTCCTCATCGCGCTGGGGGGCAAGAAGGAAGCATTCAAACGCTTCCTTCTTACGACCCCATTCCCAGATGTCCTCAGGCAGCTTTGGATTCGATGTGGATCTTTTTGGTGGGAACTGCCTTGGGCAACGCGAAACTGATAATCCCGTCCTTCAGCGTTGCCGAGACCTTTGCCGGATCCACCTCGACCGGCAAGTCAATCATCCGCATGATCTTGCCCGCGCATCGCTCCGTATAGATCGTTTTGCCTTCTTTCTGTTCATCTTTGGTTTCTCTCTGGCCGGTGATGGTCAGTCGGCGCGGTTCCACATTGACATCGAGTTCCTTCGTCTTGAAGCCTGGAACTTCAGCCTCTACGGTGATCCCGTCTTCCGATTCCCTGATGGTGACATGAAGAGGATGCAGCAGTTCTGACTCTGCCCGCAACCAGTCTTCAAGATCACGGCCAAAGATTTTTCCCTTTCCCTCGAACAACTCAAAAGCCCGGCGCGCAATGGAACCGTACACTTCCTGTATGCGGTCGAACACTTCGTCGATATCTTTTAACTTGATGGGGGCATCCTCTTTTGCAGGCTGTGGTATCATTTTTCCTGCCATGGGATTGCTCCTTTCATCTGAAAATCGTGGCGCTCGCGGGTTTGTTTTTGGCCAATAGGGATGCAAACGTCGCTGGGCCTCTGCTGGAGCCAACGCCCACCAACATTATTAAGCTAGCGTGTTGCGAGAAGATAAACAGTGAGCGCACTCACCTTCTTGGGTGATTGCCGTCACAGGGCGGGAAGCTGGCGTTCAGATATTCGAAAGAAGGGATGGTCTAAGGATATGGCTGGTAAGCTTTTAGGATCTCAGTAAGCTCGCCTTCTAGCGGGGCGGTGTTGCTCCAGGTACTCATCAAGTTCCTGGTCGGAAAGAGCGGAACGGCTTGGAAGAGGTTCCGCCGGTGTTTCAAGCCCCAGAGCTTTTTGCAGCTTTTGATAGCATATCCCCGCCGCATCCTGGTAGGGTACGTGATGTTCAGAGAAAGCCCGATTCGAGATGGTCAGCGTGAACTCCCGATCCCCATCCTTCGGGTTGATCACACGGTAGGTGTAATCCCGGCCATTCGTCTTTAGTCGGAATCCGAGATATTGAATTTGTGTCTGCGTAGGTTGTCTCTCGCGGCTTGCGTGGCTCCTGCCCGCATCACTCAAAGCGTTCCTGACGCGGGCACGGAGCATGGCTCTTTTAGAGTTTAGTTACGTTTTCTGCCTGGAATCCTTTTGGACCTTTGGTGACCGTAAATTCCACAGCCTCGCCCTCGGCAAGGGATTTGAAACCTTCCGCCTGGATGGCGGAGTGGTGCACGAAAACGTCATCTCCAGTGGCTCGCTGGATGAATCCATAGCCTTTGGAGTTGTTAAACCACTTTACTGTACCTTGTTCTTTGTTCATATAGGTGTCGCTATTCCTTTTGTTGTATTGAAATTAACTCGCTCTGCTCTCGCAACCACTCGCCAAAAACGCGAACGGCCACAAA
>JAJYHU010000049.1 GCA_021784615.1 Acidobacteriota bacterium
GTGCTCTTCGATCAGTGTCGGCGGCACTCCCGCGAACTTGGTCTTCAATCGGTTGCTATAGCAGACCGCGCCGCCCAGGTAGAAATCGGAGCTGCCGGGAACCCGCGTCAGACGCTCACTCAGCAAGCCGCCCGTGCAGCTTTCCGCGGTGGCCAGGGTCTTCTGTTTCATCACCAGATACATGCCCACGACTTCTTCGATGGTTTCTCCGCGGGTGGAAAAAACATGGTCGCCGAGCGCCAGCTCAATTTTCTCGCTGAGTTCCGTCGCGAGGCGTTCGGCCTCCGCCCCGCTTGGGGCATGGGCGCGAAGATGAACCTCGATGGCGCCGGAAGCGGAGAGGATGGTTGTCACCGGGTTCTGATAAGGTTTATAGAGCGGCGCAATCCGTTCATCGACTTCGGACTCCGGCAATCCCATCACCTTCAGCACGCGGGTCCTAATCTGCTCACCCGGAGCAAGGTTCTTCAAGCGCGGCAGGCATTCGGCCCCGAACACAGCTTCCAGTTCGCGGGGCGGTCCGGGAAGCATTACGATGATTTTGGAGTCGTGCTTGATCCAGATTCCCGGCGCGGTGCCGTTCTTGTTTTCAAGCCACTCGCTGCCTTCCGGGATGAGAGCCTGGCGCACGTTGTTTTGCGGCATCTGGCGGCCCGTGCGGGTGTAACGGGCTTCAATCCGCTCGAGGATTTCGGGGACCTCGCGCAGGGGGCGATCGAGAACTTCCGCCACAACCTGGCGGTTGATATCGTCTTCGGTAGGTCCCAAGCCTCCGGTCAGGATGATCAAGTCGCTCCGGTTGAGCGCCACGCCCAAGGCGGCGCTCAGATGCTCGGGAACGTCGCCCACCACGGTTTTGAACCGGACTTCAATTCCGATGGAATTGAGCTTTTCGGTGAGGTAGAGGGAGTTGGTATCCAGGCGGTGAGGCGTGAGGAGTTCCGAGCCGGCGGCAATGATTTCAGCATCCATCGAGACTGAGTGAGTGGCGGCTCGCGCCCGGCGGCAAGTTCCGGTGCGCAGCGCAAACGAGAACGGTCTTGAAATCCCCTGCTGCCGGCGAGCCGCTAGATTAGAGGCTTGCCTTCAATTCCCAGGAACAGTTCAATCAAGGAGTTGTTGGTCGCCACAACCATTGAGCGCCGCGGCGTAAAAGCCAGCCCGACGATGTTGTTTCCGGAAACAACCAGTTCCGCTGAGTTGCCGGACGAAAGTCGCACGATTCCGCGGCGCCCTGAGAGCGACGCTGCGGCGTAGAGGTTTCCGGCAGCGTCAAAAGCCAATCCCTGAGGCCGCCCCAAACCGCGATAGAAAGTGTTTACCATGCCGTCCGGCGAGACTTGGTACACCTGGTCATAACTTGAGGTTGTGGGCCCGGAGACGTAAAGATTCCCGTCGGGTCCGAAAGCCAGATGATAGGCGGAAACGCTGGGTTCGATTGTGGCAAAGACAAAGATTTGCCGCTCCGGATTGATCTTGAAAATGGTGCCCGTGCGGTCGCCCACGTAAAGGTTCCCCGCCTTGTCAAAAGCCAAGCCCGTGGCTGTGCCCATCCCTTCGGCATAGACGGAACGCTGTGCGTCCGGCGTGACGCGAAAGATGGTGCCGTCCATGCGGCTGGAAATATATAAGATTCCTTCAGCGTCGAAGGCGAGTCCGGTGGGATTCATCAAGTCGCTTAAGAACGGCTTCACCACATGCTGGGTGTCAATCTTAAAGACGGAAACAGGAACTTTCTGCCCGCGGCTGCCGCTGAAGGTTGTGTAGATGTTTCCCTCGGCGTCGATGGCGGGATTGGCTACGGGATGCAGCGTGTCGGTTACCGGGAGCCCGACGGTAATTTCCGCCGGGGCTGTGATTCCGTTGCCGGTGTCAATCGTCAGGTTCCCACTGACGGCTCCTTCCGGGACTCGAACCACCAGCCGGCTGGAGGAACTCAGCAGGATGGTTCCCGGTTGCCCACCAAACTTCACCGCGGGCTGAGTGTTTCCATTCGGGACCAAGCTCTTCCCCCAAATGGCGATTTCGCCGCCGGGAATCGCAGCCTGGGGTGTCATTTTTTCGATCTGAGGACTTTCTGAGGTCCCAATCTTATTGTTCATAGGCTTGCTGGATCGTTGTCCCGTTTCTTACCAACTCAGCGAACGATATGGCCGAGCCATGCCAGGACGACCATGGCATAAATTCCAGCCACAACGTCATCTACCATGATACCCCAACCGGCCGGCAATCGCTCCGCGCGGCTTGCGGGAAAGGGTTTGGTAATATCAAAGAGCCTGAAAAGCACGAACCCCGCAAGAAGCAGCTTCCAGGAAGCGTGAGACGCCAGTAAGAACGTAACCGCCTGTCCCACGACTTCATCGATGACGACTTGGCCGGGGTCCGTGCGGCCAAAAAACTTTTCGCACCGGCCTGCCGACCATACGCCCACCGCAAATATTACGCCTGCCCCGAGACCCAGCAGAACGGCTCGCCAAGCTTGGGTAACTGGAATAGCGCCAATGGCCGCAACCAATCCTATGCCGACAGCGGAGCCCACGGTCCCGGGCGCGTAGGGAAAATAACCTGCGCCTGCAACCGTGCCGATCCAGACCGCGGGAGAACGCCGTTTTTCAGCCACCGTCTTCATCGGCGTCTTCTTTTGTGTCCTCCGGGCCGGCATCCTCCTGGGATTCGCTTGGCTCCGGAATTCGATACCGCCCCTCCAGCCAGTTATCGAGATCAAGCAGCTTGCAGCGTTCACTGCAAAACGGCCGGTAAGGGTTGCCTTCGTACGGGGTTTCCTGCCTACAGTTAGGGCATCGCATGGTTGCTCGCCGATGTCGGTCGGGCGGGTGGTTCGATCTGGATCAAATCCCGCCTTTGCTCCCGCAAAAGCGTTTCGATGTTGGAATCGCCGAAAGCCTGCGCCTCAAGCTTTGCCACGAGATCGTAATCCGCGCTATCGGTCACCGTCGCCCAGCGGAACTGGCCGGGGCGGGGTTCGTCGCCGGCAAAGTCATTGATGTAGACCTGGCCGTCAATGCCCGGCGCTTGAGATTCCAGCCTGCCTCGGAACAGCCAGTCGCTTTCTTCCGACTTGCCTTCGACGATGACCGGAAGAGTTTTCCCGACCTTTTGGCGCAGCTTGCGGCGTGAAATCCTACGCTGCGCCGCCATCAGTTTTCGACGCCGTTCTTTGGCGACTTGCGGGGAAACCTGCCGGGCATAGCTACAGGAGCCGCAAGACTCCTCATTGGAATATAGAAAGACTCCAAGGTGGTCAAATTCCGCGGCCGCGATGAAGTCCATCAGGACCTTGAAATCTTCTTCGGTCTCGCCCGGGAACCCTACGATGAAGGAAGTTCGCAGGCTCGCCTCCGGCAAGGCTGCGCGGATATTCTCAAGCATTTTCAGAAAATGCTTTCCATTGGAGCCTCGCCGCATGGCCTTCAGCACGGGCCCGCTGGCGTGTTGGAGCGGGATGTCAAAGTACTTGGCCACTTTGGGCGTTTCCGCCACGGCCTCGATCAGAGCTTCCGTCACCCGATTCGGATAGCAATAGAGAGAGCGGACCCAGAGCAATTCCGGAATCTTGCCGAGTTCGCGGAGCAGCGCCGGCAATCCGTCGCGAAGGCCAAGATCTTCACCGTAGCTTGTGGTGTCCTGCCCGATGAGGGTAATTTCCCTTACCCCCTGCCGGGCAAGCTGCTCGGCCTCGCGCACCACCGACTCAAAGTGCCGGGACCGGAACTTCCCACGCATTTGGGGTATGACGCAAAACGCGCAGGGGTGGTCGCATCCTTCGGCAATCTTGACGTAGGCGGAATAGGAAGGCGTGGAAAGAATCCTGGGCGTGAACTCGTGATAGAGGTAAGGCTCAACGGGGTGACGCGACTCGCGCGCCGAGCTTTCCAGATTGCAGGCTTCAAGAACCTGCTCCAACTCATTGGTGCCGATCACAAAGTCGACTTCCGGAATCTCTTTCAGAATTTGTTCCCGGTAGCGTTCCACCAGGCAGCCGGCCACCACCAGCTTCTTTGCCGCTCCTGATTTCTTATACTCCGCCATTTCCAGAATGGTGTTGATGGATTCCTTCTTGGCGGGCTCGATAAAGCTGCACGTGTTGACGATCAGGACTTCGGCATCTTCGGCCCGAGGGGTCAATTCGTACCCTTCCCGGGTAAGTAAGCCGAGCATGACTTCACTGTCCACAAGGTTCTTGGGGCAGCCTAGGCTGACCATTCCTATTTTAGGCATCGAATCGTCTTTCGAATGATTGCGCAACGCGCCGCAGCTAACATAAAAATTCTAACACATCTTCGCATTCTCCCGGGGACGAGGCCGCTTCTCAGAGCGCCCGGAAGCCTACGCCGCCTTTATGCAAGTCCAACCACGGGGGCGCAAATAATTCTCTTGGGAAAGAACTAACCGGGATTCTTCGCCGCTTTTAAGCGGATGGACGCGCGGGCCATTGCCTTCCGCATCCGGCTATGGGCCGGTATTGGTTTTTTGCCAGATCAACACGTTGTGTTCGGTGCTTGCCGCCAGGTATGAACCATTGGGAGAAAACCCAACCGTCAGCACGGGAGCCTTGCTTTCGCGAAGCGTCTGCACAAGCTTGCCGGTACTGACGGACCAGATCCTGACCGTGTCGTCCTCGCCGGCGGACGCCACCCACTCGCCCTCCGGTGAAAACTCCGCCCAGTGCACCGGACCCTCGTGTCCCGAGAGGGTTTCAAGCAGTTTCCACCCTGCTACCGACCAGATCCTGACCTTGCCGTCTTCGCACGCCGTCACGACTTTGCTGCTGTCGCGCGAAAAAGCCATGCTCATGACGGTCCCTCCGTGTCCCGCGAGGGAAGCGACAAACTTGTGCTCGCTCAGGCGCACCACGACCGGATCCGGCGAGCCGCTGGCCGCGATTTGCGCGAGCAGGAGCCAGTGGCCGTCAGGCGAGTAGGTAAAAAGATTCGGCTCCCGCGTGAGGTCCGGAATTTTGATCTCGCCTCCCCGGCTGCTGACAGGATTCCAGACGGTGAAGGCGCTGTCTTTGTACATGCTCAGGTAGCCAATATCCGGGAAATAGCGCGGCCGCCCGTACCCGCCGCCCGCTCCCAAAACTTCAACCTTGCCCAACTGGGCATCCTGCTCGATGTCCCATTGGAATCCCAGCATCGGCGTCATGGCGGGTCGTTTACCTTTCTTAACAACCACGCCGGTCCCAAGCAGAAAAAGTTTGTCTGCCGCTACGTAGTTTGCTGACTCAATATCCAGATTGCGAAGGTCCTGAAGCTTGGGATGAAGCAATTTCTCGATGTTGCTCGCCTCAAGATTGACGATCACGACCTTATTGCCATTGGCGACCGCAAGGCTGGAGCTATCCGGGGAAAAAGCGCCGTCGGGCGAGGAAGACAAGGCCAGGTGTCCCTCAATGCTCCCGTGGCCCACCCATGCGAAGCTTTGCGGCGATGAAGGGACTGTTTCCACCTGGGTAGCCGACGGCCCGGCTTTGGGGCCGGATGCGGCCCCAAGAAACGAACAAAAGAACAACAGGGCAGACACCGAGCCTGGAAATCTGTTAACAAAACTCAAACGAGTGCTCCTTCTGCAATCAGCTTTACGAGATCACGATCGGCTTCAAGAAAATTGAATCGCCGAAGTGTTTCGCGTGGCGCCCATTCCATTGCCTCAAAAACCCGGTTGACCGGCTCTCCCCGGTAGGACTCGATCCGGAAGAAAATGACTTCGACGTAGCGGTCGGGATAGCGATGGCACAGGCGGTAGACTTCTTCGCCCACCTCGGCGCCAATGCCCAGCTCTTCCTCAAGCTCCCGCCGAAGCGCAGCCTTCAACTCTTCGCCGTTCCGGACTTTGCCGCCCGGAAACTCCCACTGAAGCCCGTAGGGATCGGAACGGTGCCGCTGGCAAATCAGAATTTCTTGCCCCCGGAGAAGGATTCCTGCAGTTACCAGAATGGGTTTTCCCTCGCTCATATCCAGATGACATTTTATCAGACCTTCGGGGGCAGAGTTCGCTTCACGGGTTTTTGGCGGGCCGGCCTTGCGGACACGGCCGGAGCAGCGGGAGGATGTCCAACCTTCAGGAACGCGACTGCGCCATTACAACCGTGATGGCTTTACGCGCAGCACGGCTGAGCCGCAGATCGAGTCGTTCTTTAATTTATTCAGGGCAAAGTTGGCCTGATGGAGGGAATAGGTTTCCACTTGTGTGCGGATGGGAATCTCGGCGGCGATGCGCAGGAAGTCCTCGCCATCCTGCCGCGTGTTGTTGGCAACGCTGCGGATGACCCGTTCGTGGTAGAGGAGATTGTAGTCGAGCGGCGGCGTGGGACTCATGTGGATGCCGGCAAGCGCCAGCGTCCCGCCCTTTTTCAGGACTTTCAGCGCCGCCGGAACAATCTCACCGGCCGGAGCAAAGATGATGGCGGCGTCGAGCTTGACGGGAGGCTCGGCGAAGGTTCCGCCAGCCCACTTGGCGCCCAGCTCAAGCGCCAGCCGTTGGTGCCGTTTATCGCGCGTGGAAGCGTAAACGTTGACGCCCCAATACCGGGCGACCTGAATGGCCACGTGCGCCGCTGATCCGAAACCATAAAATCCCAGCCGCCCGCCGCGCTCGATTCCCGAAAGACGAAGCGCCCGGAAGCCGATGATTCCCGCGCAAAGCAGCGGCGCTGCCTGTTCATCGGGGAAATCTTCCGGGATGGCATAGGTAAACTGTTCCGAAGCCAGCGCGTACTCGGCGTAACCTCCATCGACCGTATAGCCGGTGAAAGCGGCGTTGTCGCACAGGT
>JAJYHU010000072.1 GCA_021784615.1 Acidobacteriota bacterium
GGTATGATTCGATTCCCGACCACGCCGCCGATTTTGACCGTTTCGTCGGAGACTTAGCGACCCGGCCGAGCTGGCTTTTCAGCCCTTATGGCGACGGCGCGCCCAAAGGCGATGAACCTCTTATGCTTTCAGAATTCGGTAATTGGGGCTTGCCTTTTGTTCCTGAAATCAAGCCCTGGTGGTTCACAGCAGATTACACAGGGAGACGGGCGATCCTGCCGCGGGGAATCGAGAGAAGGTTTGCAGAATACCAATACGGCACGCTTTTCCCGGACCTCCACGCGCTTGAGGCGGCCACCCAGCAACACGAATTCAAGTCACTGCGATATGAAATCTCAACCTTGCGTTCCGAAGGTTCAATCCAAGGCTATGTCATTACAGAACTCACCGACGTCATGTGGGAGTCAAACGGCCTGATGGACATGTGGCGCCATCCCAAGAACTTTTCGGCGCAACTGGGCTCCCTTCAGCGGGACGACGCCGTGACGATCTGCATTTCGAGACACAACTTCTTTTCCGGTTCCAAGGCCCAAGCCGATCTTTACTTTTCCCATTACAGCCAGCGCAACCTGAGCCGGGCCAAGGTCGTTTGGAACGTCGAGGGCACTTCGCTTGCGGGAAGCTTTGCGCTGCCTGGCGTGCCTGTGGGTTCCGCTATGAAAGTGGGAAAGATCAGCTTTACAGTTCCGGTTGAAGCGGTCCCATCGCAAAATGTGCTGAGCGCCGAAGTTGTGGCCGGAAATGGAACCGTCGCTGAAAATTCGATCGATCTATATTTTTACCCCCATGAAGAACCTGAACTTCCGCCTGTCGTCTCCTTTCACGACCCGAGCGGCAGCCTGCGCCGGCTCCAGAACGGCATGTCTGCCCGAGATTACTTTGAAGCTTCCGAACCGGAAGCGCATCCGGTGCTGATCACTTCCGTATTCGATGGCACGGTCAAGAAAGCGGTTGAAGCTGGAGGGGTCGCGATTCTGCTGGCGGACAGTGCGGAAACGCTTGCTCCTGGCCTTGAGATCGTACCGCGCGAGGGCATCCTTGCGGGGAACTGGATTTCCAACTTTGCATGGGTTCGCAAAAACCGGCAGCCCTTCAAAAAAATCGGATTTGAAACTCTTCTTGGTTTTGAGTGTGAGGCTGTAACGCCTGAGACCGTGGTGCGCGGCGTTCCGGGAAGTGATTTTCAGGACGTTCTGGCCGGCGACTTCTACGGGTGGATTCACTCGAACGTGGGGACCCTGGTGCAGGCTCGTTATGGCAAGGGCAAACTCCTAATCTGCACGTTTGCGCTGGAGACCGCCTATGGGACTGATCCGTATGCTACCTATTTGCTGGACGCTCTGGCCAATTACGCTGCCTCCGGCTTTGCGCCGCGCTTGACAATCCCTGCCCAAAATCCCTAGCTTGTGTTGAAAAAGAATTGCTTACCAATGCACATTAAGCCCCAAGAATACCAAAAAGGCCAGGGATCATTCCGCGGCTAAAATCCTCCGTAGCCATAGTGTTTAGCGTTGTTGTTTTGTGGAATGCAGTTCTCGACGGAGGGTGGCAGCACCCGCGCGTGCCGACCTTGCCCAGGTCCGCCGTCGGGACCGGATTGGGCGGCGGATTATCGATCTATGGCGGGCAGTCCGAGAAGGCGTGCGGCATTCGGCAAATTCGGCCGAACGCGTCATTAACTGATGGTAGATGGCGCGATCCTTCAGAACCGCTTCGACGTAAATTCGGGTTTCCTGGAAAGGAATGGACTCCACGAATTCTTGGGGATCGTGAAACGTATAATCGCTGATCCATTTGGAGACGCGCGTAGGTCCTGCATTGTAGGCAGCCAGGGCTTCGGGCAGATTTCCATTGAATTGCTTGATGAGTTCGCGCAAGTAGGCGCAGCCAAAGCGCATATTGTAGGCCGGGTTGTAAAGCCGCTGGGCTACCGTGCTCTGGGAACGGCGGGAACGGGCGGCCGTGCCCGGCAGAATCTGCATTAGGCCCCGGGCATCCGAAGGCGAGGCAGCCCGGGGATTGAATGCCGACTCCTGGCGGATCAGGGCCATTACCAGGGAAGGGTCAATATGGTTTGAAGCAGCGCGTTGCCTGACCTCCCTCGCGAAGGCCGTGGGGAAAAGCAGATCCCAGATTTCGCGCGGCAGCTCGGGAAATGGCTGCGAGTAGTAATCCGGAACGATTTTCTTGGCGTTGCGCAGAGCAAGATCGTGCTTGCCTTGCTCCGCCAGGAACCGGCTCAAGGCAAGAAGCAGAGGGGCCGCGGAAGGTTCGCGAGCAAGCAGGGTCGTCAGATTCTGACCTGCAAGGGTATCGAGATGGACCGCCTTGAGAATTTCGAATATGCGCAAAGGTGCGTCAGGAACGCCAAATTGGCAGGGTTGAGCGGAGAGCGGCTCCGCGGGCGGAATCTTTTTCGTCAACTCCACGATAGGCAGCTCGGGGTTTAGTTCTCTTGCGGAGGCTGACAAGCGCCGAAGCGCTTTTAGTTCGCTCGCGGCCTCGATCGCGTAATAATTGTGAACATATCGCTTGACGAGGAACAGATAGAGTGCCTGGGCTGTTGAAGGATGCCTTTTCTGCTCCAGCCGACCCAGAAAATAGAGCGCCGCAGGAATATGTGGAGACTGCGGGTAATTCATGATGTGGTCCCGGAAGAGTTTCTGCGCTTGCGCGGAGTTTCCGTCCAGATAGCTGATCCAGGCGAGCCGCCAACTCGCCGCAAGCCCCTGCGGTGTCTCGGGGAACAATTTCGCGAGCGTGCGGTAATACAAGCTCGCCAAATTCCGATTTCCTTTGCGCATCAAGTAATTTGCCAAATCCTGAAGGGCCACGGCGTGCCAATGGGTATTAAGGTAGCTGGACTGAAGCTGGTTGACGGCCTGGGCGGCGGCGGTTTCGTTTCCCGTGCGAACGTAAGCCTCTACAAGGATGGCCAGGCGCTGGGCATCGATTTCCGGCGTGGGAGGAACACTGCGGACAAGCGTTTCAATTGCATCGTCGGCGCGGCCCTCACGGATCAGGCACTGGGCGCGTCCCAGGTTCCATCGCCACGCCCAGGGGCTGCCTTGGCGATCATTCAGCAGCCCGTTGTAGCCTTTGAGAGCTTCGGCAAAGCGGGAAGCCGCATAAAGCTTTTCGACGCGTGCTGTGGCGATTTCGTCAGAGACAGAGGGGAAATTCACTCCCAGTCTGAGATTTAGTTTTTTGAGGACGTCTCCTGCCGTTTTCGATTCGGGAGCTGCCGGAAAAGCGTAGTAGACCTCCTGATACGCGTGGGCCGCCGACTTGAGCTTGCCGTCGTCAAGGTAGGCTTGTGCCAACAGCAGTGCCAAAGCCGGACGCTGGCGCACCTCGGGCTCCGCCTGAAGCGCCCTAAGAGCCTGCTCCGGCTGGCCGTTCTGAAGGTATCCCCACGCCAGCAGTTCGAGCGCCTGATAACGGGCGGGGCTTGTAGGGAATCGGACGGAGAAGCCGCCCAGCAGTTTCGCAACGTTTTCAGGATGGCCGGCCTTGTATGCCGCGGCCGCGCAATAGTACTGGACCAAGTCGGCAAGGGGGAAGTTGGGTTCTGACGCGGTTTCCAGGTCCTTCCCCGCTGCCGGATAATCTCCGGATTGGTATTCCCGATACCCCAGTACAAAATATGCCAAGGCTCGGACTTGAGCTAAGCGCTGGGATTGCGCGTAATGGCGCAACTCGGGCCAAGTTCGGGAACCTTTGGCGCGCGCGGCCAAGCGGGCGAGTGCGGCGGGAACCTCCGGCTGGACAGCCGCCGTCGTCGAAGCACTCCCTATCAGCAAAACGCCAATGGCTAAACCAGCAAAAAATCTCACACTGTAGTGCCTGGATAATTGGAACCGAGAAGCGAAGGATCATTCCCCGCCAACGTCTTCACCAGTTCCTCATGGAAGTAATCAACCTGTTTGGTTGTGCTATTCCCAAAGCGCTTTTCATACGTCTGGCGGCTTCGATCAATATCTTTCTTCAAGCGTTGATAAAGATCCTTGTTCCTGCGCCCCTCCGCAACCTGTTCCTTGTTATACAACTCGATTTCAGAAATCAGCAGCCTTGAGAATCGTTGGGCGTCGCGACGAACTTGCTGTTCTTCCTCGTTGGCCTCAGCGGCATCCGGAACTTGCTGCGCGCCCGGTTCGGGCTCAGCAGAAATAGCTTCCTGTGGCTCCGGAGCCGGCGTGTTTTGACCCGGAGCCTCTGGGGCGGCTTCCGAGCTTGGCTCGGGCGTTGCGCTCTCTGGGATCTCCGGGCTCGCTTCAGGTTCCGGCCCGGCCGCTTCGGTTTCCGGCGCTGAATTCGCCGCGGGTTCCGGAACTCGATCTTGCTCCCCACGCACTTGCGCCTCAATGCCGGCAGCCCCTCCGCTGAGCGCCATCAAACGGTCAAGCTGCGCGCCCGCGAATTCTGTTAGGATCCTCAAGGCATCCGTAAGAATTGAGTTTTCGCCTTCGCAGCTTTCGGCGTAAAGAATGGCCGTCACCGCTTCAGCCGAATGCACGGGGAGCAGTAAAATACGGGCTTTTGGAGAAGGATGCAGTTTTTCGACGACATTGCGATTTGTTCCGAGCGCCTCAGCATGGGTTTCCAGCGCTTGCGCCGTCTCGAAAACCAGGCGGAAAGGGTTAGCTTGGTTTAACGGCACTACCAGCGAGCGCAGATCCTGATTCGACAGGTCGGACTCGAACCCTGCTGCCGTTGATCCCCAAGCCGCCATGCCTCGAACTTCAAAAACAGCCGACCGGACGTTCATCTGCGCGGCTTCGGCGGCAAGCGCTTCAAAGACCTGCACGGCGTCGCTGGCAGCGATGAGGTTGCGGATGGAGCCTGAGACGCTTCGCATGGAAGGCGCATGGGCGCCGCCTTGCTCCGCGAGGATTTTTTCGATGGGTTCGAGCAGAAGGCGCGCGGCTTTTTCGGTTTCGCAGTGCTGGTTCCACAGCAACTCCACATCCTGATCGAGTTGGGCGATTTGCCCGGCTTGCTGGCGCAAGGTTTCGCTGATCAGTTCACGCACTTGGCGTATTGTTTCAAAGATTGTGTTCGAAGATATGGTCTCCAAGAGCCTCAGCCTTTGCCCTCCTGCGTCTTCAACTATCGTACAAGCAAAGCTGGACATGTCAACTGGCATCTCGGCCGAAAACGCGGAGAATTAGAAAAATCTTTTCTTTGCGGGCAATCCATTTGCCCAGTGCCACCCGATGCTGTGTTGTACCTCGATGCTGTTGACACGTCCTTGAACCGGTCCTAGACTAAAAATGAGGGGGCGTTCCGGCTTCGACGGAAGCTCTCGCGCTCGAAAGGCACGCCGGGGGTCCCACGCCACCCGTAATCGGAGTGGGAAACTACAACTGCCAACAACACGCAGTTTGCATACGCTGCCTAAGAGGTAGCGCGTCTCCTCCGTCAGGCCCGCCGGACGGAATCGAGGCGTCATTTAGCGGGCTGGCTTGGAACCTGCCGCCTGAAGGTTCCAGGCAAGATCCGGGTAACCGGACTCAGGCTAGCTTGCGGTTCGTTCTTGCTCGTTCCTTAGGATCGTCGGCGAAGGCTGGAAGCGAACAAGATAAGCGTGTAGTCTTTCGATCGTAAGGCTTTTCGGACGGGGGTTCGACTCCCCCCGCCTCCACCATAGAAGGTATTGATAATCCATCCCGAAAGTCAGGCTACGTCCTATCACGGAGGGGCTGGTAGGCACACCACGAGTCGGTTGCCAGATGGTCCCCGGTCAGCGCATAGGCTCGCGAGCGCGAACCGCCGCAGATGGTGCGGTATTCACACTGACGGCAGCGGCCGTGCAGGGCCTCAGGGTCGCGCAGCTCGCGCATGAGCGGGGAGTCACGATAGATCTCGGCTAAACCCTGCAATCGCACATTGCCTGCTGAAATCGGCAGGAAACCGCTCGGATAAACTTCGCCCAGGTGGGAAACAAAAACAAAGCCCTTGCCCGCATTTACTCCGTGAGGCGCAAGCCCGATGGTGTGCCCCGGGCCTTCGGACCGCCGCAGTATTTCAGGCATCGACACCATGCCACGGTGAACCTGTTGTCCCTGCGAGGGCCGCGCAGGCTGGCCCTCAGCCTCATGTTGCGCCACGTAGCGGCGATAGTGCGGTGCCTCGGTGACCTTCAGGATAAAGTAAGATCTCTTCTGAACTTCGTACAGGATGGCGAACAATTCCTCGCACCGGCGCGCTTCGATTCCGTCCAAGACTTCTCCGCGTCCGACCGGAACCAGGAAAAACACCTCCCAGAAGACTGCCTGAAGGCGATCAACCAGTTCGGCCATCTCGGAGAGGTGGGGCGCCGAACCACCCCAGAGCGTTGTGTTGATCTGCAGTGGGAGGCCACACTGGTGTGCCCATTGCGCTGTTTCCAGCGTCTTATCAAAGGCCCCTTTGACGCAGCGGAAACCGTCGTGGAGATCAGCACGCGGATAATCGAGGCTGAGCGCCATCTGGTCGAGTCCTGCTCGTTTCAGATTTCGAACCTGGTCCGACGTCAGAGCGGGAGTTGCGGCTGGTACGGTGCCCATGCGGAGGCCAAGGCGCTTCCCTTCGCGCACCAGGTCCAGCAAGTCGGGGCGCTTGGCAGGATCGCCGCCGCTGAGTATGAAAACCGGCGTGCCCATCTGCTTGACCTCAGCCAGCAGCTTGAATCCCTCCTCGGTGGAAAGCTCTTCGGGATGGCGCAAGGGCTGGGCCGATGCGCGGCAGTGCATGCATGCAAGGTCACAGGCCTGGGTTGTCTCCCAGATCACCAGAAAGGGTGC
>JAJYHU010000134.1 GCA_021784615.1 Acidobacteriota bacterium
GGAGGCGTCCAGCGCCGCGTCCAATTTTTCTTTCAACTCCTGGAGGCCCGGATAATTGGGATTGCGCCGGTCGAGTTCTTTCCAGAACTTCTCCGCCGTCCGCAAGTCATGCGTTCCCTCCAGGTTGACCACAATCATGTTAAACATCGTCGGCTGGTGGTTCGGCTCAAGCTTCAGGGCTTCATGGTATTCCTTGAGAGCGTCCTGCAATTGGCCGGTATAAAAATAAGAAGTTCCCAGATCGGTTCGAGCGTTGACGTTCTTGGGATTAATGGCCAGGGTCTTCTTGTACCACTGGATCGCCACGTCATAAAGCTTCTGGTCATAAAGGTAATTCGCCAGCCGCAGGGGAATCTGCGGGTCTTGAGGGTCCTGCTGAGCCTGCTGCGCATAATTCTTGATGACCTCGGAAACCTGGAGCGGCGGATGACCCACGGGAAGCCCCGTTGCGGGATTGATGTTCGCGTCCGCGGCGCTCCCCATTCCGGTTGCGCCCGCGGAGGCCGCCGCCGCTGCGGGGCTGGCCACCTGCTGCTGAACACTCACCTGCTTCTGCGATTTATAAAAGAAACCCGCCAGAAATCCCACGCAGAGAAAAATAATGGCGGTCATAATGGTTTCCAGCTTCATGTCTTCCTCACATTCCTATTCCAAAAGCCCACCACCACGAACTTTATAGTACGATATAGGCTTGGTCAAGAACAGCAGCAAGCTGGCGACCTTCGTTCGCAGGCGGCCATGCGGCTCGGAAGAATCGCGAAGCCGAAAAATCGCGAACAAAGAATGAAGCTTTTGACGCCAGTCTGTAATGGCCCGGACTGTTTTTCTGAGGATACTAGACGTAGGCAAAACCACCTTAAAAAGACAAACATGTTGAGGGACCGTTCGGCCGGAGATGCTTTTGTGCAGCATGCGCTTTTCCTCTGGCCGCGGTCTTGAAAGGAGACTTCATGCCGCAGATTTACAAAAACTTTATTGCCGGGAAATGGGTTGAATGCGGGTCGAAAAAGACTTTCGCAAACGTCAATCCCGCCAACACCGATGAAATTCTCGGACTGTTTCAAGCTTCAGGAGCCGAGGAAGCAAAGGCTGCCTGTGACGCGGCAGCAAAGGCTCAGCCCGCCTGGGCGGCCTTGCCGGCGCCGCGCCGCGGAGAATACCTCTATAAAGCGGCGGAGCTTTTGGAATCCCGCCTCGACCAAGTCGCGGAAGACATGACCCGCGAGGAAGGCAAAATCCTGCCCGAGGCAAAAGGGGAAGTCAAGCGGGCGATCAATATTTTGCGTTACTTTGGAGGCGAAGGCGCGCGCTCCTTCAGCTATCAGATTCCCTCCGAGCGCCCCAACGTTTTCTGCTACATGATGCGCAAGCCGCTCGGCGTGGTGGGGCTGATCACGCCCTGGAATTTCCCCAGCGCCATTCCGGCCTGGAAGATGGCTCCGGCGCTCGTTGCCGGCAACACGGTCGTGATCAAACCGGCATCGCTCGCGCCGCTCAGCCCTTACCGGCTGGTTGAAGCGCTCGAACAGGCGGGCATTCCGGAAGGCGTGGTCAATTACGTCACCGGAGGCGGCAGCACGGCGGGCAACGCCGTGGTCGAACATCCGGCCATTCGCGCCATTTCGTTTACCGGATCGTGCGGCGTAGGCAACCATCTCCATGAAAAGCTGGCCGGCCGCAAGGTCCGCATTCAGCTCGAAATGGGCGGCAAGAATCCCACCATCGTGCTGAAAGACGCGGACCTTGACTACGCTGCTGACATTCTCATCAACGGTGCGTTTTTCTCCACCGGGCAGAAATGCACCGCCTGCAGCCGCGCCATCATTGAAAAGAGCATTTATGAGCCGCTGGTGGAAAAGCTCGTGGCCAAAACCCGCAGGCTGAAAGTCGGCAACGGTCTCGAAGCCGGGGTGCAAATCGGCCCCGCGGTGGATGCGAGCCAGCTTGAGACCGATCTGAAATATATCGAGATTGCCAGGAAAGAAGGAGCGAAGCTCTTGTGCGGCGGGAATCGCCTCGCCGGAGGCGCTTACGACAAGGGTTACTTCGTCGAGCCCACCCTCTTCGACAACGTGAAGCCGGAGATGCGCATTGCTCAGGAAGAAGTGTTCGGGCCGGTCCTGGCGCTGATGGCCGCAAACGACTTTGAGGACGCCATGCGGCTGGCGAATTCGGTCAAGTTCGGCCTCTCCGCCTCGATTGTGTCCCGCGACCTGACGCGCGTTCACCAGTTTATCAACGGCATTGAGGCCGGGCTGATCACCGTCAATCTGCCCACCGCGGGAGTCGAGTACCAACTGCCCTTCGGCGGCACCAAGGAATCGAGCTTCGGGATGCGCGAGCAGGGCCCGCAGGCGCTCGATTTCTATACGGAATCGCACACCGTCTATATGAAATATACCCAATAGTGCAGACTGTCGCCGCTCAGTAAGCCTGCGGCCTCCTCGCCCGGAACGGAACGGCGAGCCGCAGAGTCCCAAAGATCGAAACTCTACTGAGGAACCCGAGGGGGACTGAATGCGTGGTTTCAGATTCCTTTATCCAGTGCTGCTAGCGTCGCCGCTCGTGATGGTTAAGATGCGGCTTCTGATGGGGCGGCTACCTTCATCCACGGCACGGTCCTGGGTGACGGCAGCCGTCTTTGTGCTTTCGTTCTCAGACATAGTGCTTGCTTTCGTGCTCGAACAACGATTTTCTCGGGAGCCCATGGCCGGGCGGCTGAGAGCGAAAGGGAGAGACCCAAAGCTGACTACCGCATTGGTCGGCACGACCGCGATGTTAGCACCGGTGTGCTGGGCGCTGTTCGCGTCCTTCGTCGGATTGTCAGTAGGGCTGTTTGTCTGCTTTGCCGCGATTTCATTTGTTGGGGTCGCTTTCTGGGGCTGGCGCTACAGGCGCGTAATCTACTCAGCCTAAGAGGGTCTGCACCGTTGCAGCGTAGCGGGTAGCCGCAGGACGATTTTCATGCAGCTCTATGGAGGTCGATGTCAAGTGGCTAGTATCCTGAGTCAGAGATTGGTTGCATCCGAAACGGCCACATTCGGGATGCAAGTGCTTTGTATGCAATGGCCGCTGGGCCAGAATAATGCAACGAACTTACAACTCAGGACACTAGGCACAGGGCGATTTCTGTGCCGCGAGCCTTTGGTCGCTTAAGGAACCCACGGTCAATCACAAACCGTTGACTGATGGCTCCAACTGCCGGTACGGGGGGATTCTATGAAGAAGACACAACAATTTCTAGCTAAGCTCAAGCTGCCCGCTGAAGACAACCACGCATTGAAACCCACCACGTTGCGATTTAAGGATGGCGGGCAGTACCGCATTGAAATCCCCAGTGTGGAAGGCCCGCGGGTTTTTCGCGAGGTGCTTGACGCGGCTCGGGAGCTGAAGGTTCCGGTGCATCGGGTCAGCCAGGGCAGCGGCATCATGCTGCTCACCAAAGCGGAAATCCGAGAGATGGCCCGGATGGGTCGCGATCAACGCATTGAAGTCTGCCTGTTCATCGGCCCGCGCGCCACCTTTGAGACAGGCGGACAGACGGCCTCGATCGCCGGCAAAGTAATCGGGCTCCAGCACCGCGGCGCCGACCAACTGGTCTACGCTCTCGAGGACGTCAAGCGCGCCTGCGATCTGGGCATCCGCAGCGTCCTGCCGGCAGATATCGGCCTGATCTGGGTGATCAATGAGATGAAGAAAAAGGGCGAACTGCCAAAGAACTTGGTCATCAAGAGTTCCGTCACGCTGCCTGCTCCAAACCCCGCCACGGCAAGATTGTTTGAGCAGGCAGGCGTCTCCACTCTGAACCTGCCCACGGACTTGAGCCCCGCGCAGATGGGCGCCATTCGCCAGGCGGTCAGCATTCCCATCGATCTTTATATCGAGGTTCCGGATAATTTCGGAGGCTTTATCCGCTACTACGAAATGCCTCAGATTATCCGGGTGGCGGCTCCGCTTTACCTGAAGTTCGGGCTGCGCAACGCTCCGGATATCTATCCCTCCGGCGGACACATTGAAGATTTGGCCGCCCGGATGGGGCGCGAGCGAGTGCGCCGCGCACGCATTGCGCTCGACCTTCTTGAGGAATATGCTCCCGAAGCCAAAATGTCTCCGCTCGGATCAAAGGACCTGGGCATTCCGGAAGTCTAGGAGAAGGATAAAGAACATTTGAGTGCCATCGTCCCCGCGCTCAGATTTCCGGCTATGTCAGGATTTGCCGTGCACGCTCTCGAAGCCGCGGAACAATTTTTGAAACTGTTATGACATTCGGCCACGTCATCTTCCTCTTTTTTGCCGCACTCATCGCCGGCGTTCAGAATTCGGTGGCGGGCGGCGGAACGTTTTTTTCCTTCCCTGCCCTGTTGTTTGCCGGAGTGCCTGCCATTCCGGCCAACGCCACTTCCACAGTTGCGCTGTGGCCGGGCACCATGGCGAGCGCCGCGGCGTATCGCAAAAAGCTTCCGCACAGCGCACGCATTCTTGTGCCTTTGGTCATGGCAAGCCTGGCGGGCGGATTCATCGGTGCCAGCCTTCTGCTCAAGACGCCGCCCGCAACCTTCATGCGCCTGATCCCTTTTCTCTTTCTGGGAGCCACTTTGCTGTTTGCCTTTGGCAAACGCCTCTTTAAGGTCTCCCAACCGCACAAGGACGCCAAAGCGTCCTGGCTGGCTATCGCTGGCGTCGCGCTCTTGCAGCTTCCCATCTCAATCTATGGAGGATTCTTCGGCGGCGGGATCGGCATCCTGATGCTGGCCACGCTCAACTTCCTGCGGCTTCCAGACATTCACGCCATGAACGGCGTAAAGACGCTGCTGGCTTCCGCCACCAACGCCGCCGCCATCATCACCTTTGTCGTGGCCGGAATCGTCGTTTGGCCGGAAGCGCTCCTGATGCTGGTCGGAGCGGCGGCGGGCGGCTACGCCGGCGCCCATTACGCACAGAAAGTTGACCCGGCCCGCGTGCGGACTTTTATTGTAATCGTGGGCTTTGCCATGTCATTTTATTTCCTCTGGAAATATCGCTGAAGCCCGGGCGGGTGTCGCCGCGCAAGGTTCCGCAGGGGCCGCCGGCAAAACGTGCTTGCTTTCCGAAGCGCATCTCAGGATAATCTCTCCTTTCCAGACTGCTTTCTACACACAACCGGAGGATTCCCATGTCAGTGATTCGTCGGAACAACGATTCTGCGGCCAGAGGGTCGCGTCGCAGCTTTCTGAAGGGCGCTGCAGTGCTTGCCGTCGCCGCGCCTGGACTCGCGGCAGCCAGTTGCGAGAGCGCCTCCCTCAAGGGGAAACGTCCGGTCCTCGCTTACATTGCGACCTACAGTTCGCAGGGCGCGCCCAACGGCGGCGAGGGGCACGGGCGCGGAATTTATCTGTTTGAGATGAACCCCGCAACCGGAGCGCTCACCGAGCGCGCGGTCTTCCCGAACGACTCGAACCCCTCGTGGCTTGAACTGGACGCCACTCGAACGCATCTGTATTGCAGCAACGAAATCGCTGAATTCCAGGGCAAGAAGTCGGGTTCCGTCAGCGCCTATTCGATTGACCGCTCAAACGGTCATCTCGCTCCTATGAACACGGTCAGCACGGAAGGAGCTATCCCCGCCCATATCAGCCTCCATCCTTCCGGCAAGTTCCTCCTGATCGCCAACTACGGCGCCGGGAACGTCGCCGTGCGCTCGATCCGCCCGAACGGTGAAATCGGCCTCACCACCGACGTCCAACAGTACAAAGGTCCGGCAGGCTCCATCCATCCGACCAGCGCGCCTCCCGGAAGCTTTGCCATCAGCGGCCACGACGCGCCGCACGCTCACATGATCCAGGCTGATCCTTCTGGGCGCTTTGTTATTTCGACCGACCTCGGCGGGGACAAGATCATGATCTGGAAATTCGATCTCCAGAACGGGAAACTCACTCCCAACGATCCGCCTTCTGTCTCGCTGCCGACGGGCGACGGCCCGCGCCATTTTGCTTTTCATCCGAACGGCCGCTGGCTCTATTCGCTTCAGGAAGAGGCTTCCACGCTGGTGCTGTTTCACTACGACGGCGAAAAAGGGACGCTGACGGAGAAGCAGACCGTCTCCAATCTGCCCAAGGGATTCGTCGGCACCAACTTTTGCTCGGAAATCAGAATTTCTTCGGATGGCAAATTTGTTTACACCGCCAACCGGCTGCACGACTCGATTTCTTTCTTTTCCATCGGCGCCGAAGGCCGCCTAACCTATCTCGGAGAGGATTGGACCCGGGGCGATTATCCCCGCAGCATCACCATCGATCCCACCGGCAATTTTATCTATTCGCTCAACCAGCACGCCGACGCCGTCACCGTTCACCGCGTCAACCGGGAAACCGGCGTTGTCACCTTCACCGGCCAGTACACGCCCCTCGGCACCCCGGCCTGCATGGTTTTCTTGACCTAGCGGCGTCCGCGCTAACGCCCGTCGTGGAGCAAGTCGTCTTATGCTCCGTAAGTTTAATTTTTTCCTGATAGGTTTGCCGGCATGTTTCCCGCTCTTCGCGCATAACGTCCGCGTCGCGATCCCCCCCGGCGCGCCCGCTGGGCGCGCGGCGGCTGCTGGTTTGGCAGCGCGGCCAACTCTTCGTTATTAACGCCGCGAACGGGCAATCCACTCCGACGGGCCTGAAGGCAGAAATGGTTGCCTATGTTTTCATCAGGTAGTAGAGATACTCAACCCCACCCCAAGCTTTTTGAGGTTTGCCTCGATCTTCTCTCGGACGTTTGCAGGACACCCATTCCATTCATTGGAGGGCCGGTTGCCGAGAT
>JAJYHU010000344.1 GCA_021784615.1 Acidobacteriota bacterium
GGATTGCCCAACAAGGCTCCCGACGATCCAGTGACGGTGATTGAGGTGGAATGCGAATCGGAACCCACTGTGAACGGCCTTTACGTGCGTGAACACCGCAAGCGTTACAAGGTTGGAGCCAGTTGGGCCTTCCTTTCCCGGGAAAACTACAATCACTCGAAACGCCGGGGCCCAGCATGAGACTTCAAAGCTCTGCCATTTTTGATTCGAGCGCTTGCGCCAAAACTTTTTTTGAACGTTTTGAGCATCGCCCGGCGGTTTTCATTTCCTTCCCGGATGAGAACGCGGCAGCGGACCTTCGTCCTTACATCAGCCGCACTTCCGATTTGCGGCGCAGGCTGGTGCGTTTGCTGGGAGAGCGGCAACGGAACAGCAAGCTGCTGAGTCTCCGTGAGATCACCCGTCGCATGGAATACCAGTACGTGGGCTCGGCCTTTGAAGCCCAGTGGCTGCTCTACGGCCTGAACAAAATTTATTATCCCCGGCGATATCGCGCACGCCTGCGCCTCAAGCCTCCGGCGCTCCTCAAGCTGAATCTCTCGAACCGCTTCCCGCGCTGTTATCCCACCCGGCGCATCGCCAATGACGGCGCGCTCTATTATGGGCCGTTTCCGTCGCGCGCGGCGGCGGAGCGTTTTGCGGGGGAATTCCTTGATCTCTTCAAAATCCGGCGCTGCGTCGAAGAACTCAATCCCGACCCCGCCCATCCCGGGTGCATTTATTCGCAGATGCGCATGTGCATGGCGCCGTGCTTCAAGGGTTGTACGGACGCCGAATACCACGACGAGGTTGGCCGCGTGGTCGAGTTTCTGGCGAGCCGCGGCCAGTCCCTGACCGGGAGCCTGGAAGCGGAGCGCAGCCGCGCTTCCGAAGCGCTCGACTTTGAAAGCGCCCAGCGGGCTCACCGGAAAATTGAAAAAGTGCAGGACGTGCTGCGGCTGAGGCCGGAACCGGTGAGAAACCTTCGGGATTTGCACGCCGCCATCGTCGTGCCGGGCGCGGAACCCCAAAGCGTTTCCTTCTTCCTGCTGCGCGCAGGCAATCTCGCGGGCCCGCTTTCGCTCGCTTTTGATGAAAACGTTCCGTCGCCGGTTCCGTTGGACCAGCGGCTTCACGCCCTGTTCGAAACGCTGCTCGCGACGCCCGGTTCCTCGGGCAAAGCTCCGCAATGGGAACACTTGAGCCTTTTTTCCAAGTGGTACTACAGCAGTTTTCGCGAAGGAGAAATCGTGATGCTCGCTTCTCCCGCGGAAATCCCTCACGCGTGCCTCATCCGCCTGTGCCGCAAAATCCTTAACGGTCCCCACACCAACGCGGACGGGCAACGGCCGTGACATTGCGTGAATGCGTCGTCTTGACGGGACTGACGCAGTTGGTAGCGCACCCCCGCCGTCTTTGCAGTCTGCGGCTTTTCCTTGATATTCCTACGAGGAGTTGCGGACCTGAAACGCGCAGACGGGCTACGCGGCTGTCCTCCGATCCCGTCCACAAGCTGCTGGTGGGGCGCGATCCGCTCGAGGGCGCGGACCTGGCCTCGCAACCGACGCTGTCTCGGTTTGAGAATGCGGTCGACCGCAAGCAGCTTTATCGCATGGGCGAGCGGTTGGCCGACCGGGTGATCGAGCGGCACCGCCGCCGGCTCAAGGGGCGCGCCCGGCGCATCACGATTGATCTGGACCCGACCGATGATCCGACCCACGGCGCTCAACAGTTGACCTTCTTCAATGGCCATTACGATAGCTGGTGCTACTTGCCGGTGGTAGGCTTCCTGACCTTCAACGACGAGCGGGAGCCGTATCTGTTCACGGCCCTGCTGCGGCCGGGCAACGCCGTGGCAAGCGTCGGCGCGGTGGGCCTGTTGCGCCGCGTTCTGAAGAAGCTGCGCCTCTCCTTTCCCGGTGCGCGGATGCGCGTTCGGCTGGACGGTGGATTTGCGGAGCCCGCATTGTTGGACTTCCTGGAGGCGCAGCCGGACGTGGAATATGTCGTGGCGATGGCCAAAAATGCAGTGCTGGAGCGCCAGGCACAGCGGGCCCTGCGGCAGGCGCGACACCTTTCGCGGCGCGGCGACCCGAGCTCCCACTGCCCCCCCGAAGCCACTGCACCCCTCAATCTCGATTCTTGGGCCATCACGGAATGCTGGCGCGAAAGGGAGGATTCGAGCAATAATAGAGGTTTTTCGGCCCATCCTTTCGGAATGGGCCGAGCGGCCTCGCTCGAAAACACTTCCGGACGACGAAAGGCCAAGTCTTTTCCATCGCTCGCGATGGGCTTGGGCCCCGGGGCAAAGTCCGAACCGCCCCGCAGCTAGCCAGCCCGGGCGCGCGGAAGCGAGACGCGGAATGAAAGAGGAGTAACGGTTGCAGACAGTGATTTTGGGGGCAGGCATCAGCGGGTTGAGCGCCGCCTATGCCCTTGAGAAAGTTTGCCCGGGCAGCTACGGCATCTACGAGCAAGGCGGAACGGTGGGCGGGTTGTGCCGGACGCAGCAGGTGGACGGGTTCCGGTTCGACACGGTTTCGCACGTGCTGCACTTCCGCTCGCAGGAAACCGAGCAACTGGTGCGGGGGCTTTTCGATGAGGAGCTCATCCGTCAGGAGCGCAGCGCCTGGATATACTTCCAGGGCCGCCACGTACCCTATCCCTTCCAGACGCACCTGAACGCACTGCCGGCCTCGGCGCAGGCGGCCTGCGTGGGCGGCTACGTAAAGGCGTGGATCAAGCGCCAGCTTGGCGGCAACGGCGAGCCGAATAATTTTGGCGAGTGGGTGGATCAGTATTTCGGCGGCGGCATCGCGCGCCTTTTCATGCGGCCCTACAACCAAAAGCTCTGGGGAGTGAATCCGGAGCAGATGAGCCTCGACTGGATCAGGCCCTTTGTGCCGAGAACGGAACTGGGGCAGGTGATCAGCAATCTGGTGTCGCGGCAAAACCATCATCAGTTGGGCTACAACCCCTGGTTCTTCTATCCCCGGCAGGGAGGAATCCAGGCGCTTTCCGAGGCTTTTCAAAAGCATCTCGCGGAGGTCCGCCTGGAACATGAGGCCGTCGAGATTGACCTCGAACGCCACACCGTCCGCTTCCAGGATGGCGGCCTGATCGGCTACGAGCGGCTGATCTCCACAATGCCGCTGCCCACCTTGATCGCGCGGACGCGGGGCATTCCGGAAAACTTGCGCCAGGAAGCCTCCGGGCTGCGCTGGACCAGCCTGCTGAACCTCACCTTTTGCCTGCGGCGGCCCTTGCCGCAGCCTTTCCATTGGGTTTACTTTCCGGAAGACGAGTACCCTTTTTTCCGGCTGGTGTTTCCTTCCAACATCTGCGCGGAACTGGCCCCGGAAGGCGGCGGCCTGATCGCCGCGGAAATCTCGAATCCGGAGCCGGGACGAGAAAATGAGTTGGAGCGGCGCGTCGCGGGGTGCCTTGAAAAATTGGGATGGATCTCGCATCCCGAGGATGTGGTGCGCGTGGTGCTGAACCATTTCCCCTACGCCTATCCCATACACGACCTCGAACGCGCCCACCGCGTCCAGCGGCTTCTTGACTTTCTCGAATCGCGGCAGGTGTGGTCGATTGGGCGCTTCGGCGCCTGGCGCTACTCGAGCATCGACGACGCCATCACGGAAGCCCTGTGCGGCGTCCCGAAAATTCTTGAATCCGCGCCGGGCAGCATCCTGGGAAATGACGCAACCCATCCAGCTCCCTGACTACGGCTCCCGAGGATGGGACAACTCATGAGAGAAACCTGGAGAGAGCCGCTGATATGAACAAGAAAAAAGACTCCGAAGAATCCCTTGCCGCCCATGCGGCCTTCGTTTCCAAAATCGAGCAGCGAACCGCTCGGGTGGGCGTCATTGGCCTGGGCTACGTGGGACTGCCCCTGGCTTTATCCTTTGCCCAAAAGGGGTTCGCAACCACCGGCTTTGATACCGATCCTGCCAAAGTCGAAAAGTTGGCGGGCGGTAAAACCTATATCCGGCACATTCCGGAAAGCCAAATCGCGCGGGAAGTGGAACAAAAGCGCTTCCACCCGACAGGCGACTTCAGCCAGCTCCGGGAGATGGATGCCGTTATTCTGTGCGTTCCCACGCCGCTTGACGCTCACCACGAGCCCGACCTCTCTTATATTCGCAACACCGGCAAGGCGGTGGCCGCGCACCTTGCGCCGGGACAACTGATTGTGCTTGAAAGCACAACCTATCCGGGAACCACGGATGAGGTGCTGCTGCCGCTGCTCGAGGAATCCGGGCTGCGCTGCCTGGTAGCGCCCTACACCGTCAGTGGCAATTCCGCGGAGGCCACGGAAGGGCCCGCGGACGATTTTCTGCTCGCCTATTCCCCGGAGCGCGAAGACCCCGGCAACAAGGATTTCCCAAGAGAGCGCATCCCCAAGGTCGTGGGCGGCGTGAACGCCCGGAGCGCACTCGCCGCCGAAGCGCTCTACGCAAGCGTCTTTGAGCGCACCGTCATGGTGAGTTCCTCGCGGGCTGCGGAGATGGCCAAGCTCCTTGAAAACATCTACCGCTCGGTCAACATCGCGCTGGTGAACGAGTTGAAACTGCTTTCCCAGCGGATGGGCATCAACATCTGGGAAGTGATTGAAGCGGCCAGGACCAAGCCGTTTGGGTATACCGCCTTCTATCCGGGGCCAGGCCTGGGCGGACACTGCATTCCGATCGACCCGTTTTATCTGACCTGGAAAGCGCGGGAGTACGGCTTTACCACGCGTTTTATCGAGCTGGCCGGCGAGGTCAACTCCGCCATGCCCCGGCATGTGGTTGAGGCGCTCGCCGAGGCTCTGAACCGCCGCAAGCAATGCTTGCACGGCTCCAGGATTCTGATCCTGGGCGTGGCCTACAAAAAGGACGTTGATGATCTGCGGGAGTCGCCTTCGCTCGAGATTATGGAGTTGCTGCAAAAACAGGGCGCGCGGGTTGAATACCATGACCCGTACTTCCCGCGCCTGCACCGGATGCGGCGCTATGACTTCCAACTGGCTTCCGTGGATCTGACTCCAGAGGCTTTGTCCGAGCCCGAAGCCGTCATCATCGCCACCGATCATTCCAGCTACGACTATGCGCTGATCGTCCAGCGCGCCAGGCTCGTGATCGATACCCGGAACGCCACGCGCAACGTGAAAGAGCATCGGGAAAAGATCGTGCAATGCTAAGGCGGGAAAATTGCGCACCGAGAACACCGAGAGATTCAGCACACAGAGCGGCGTCCTATTCTTTCTTCGCGTTCTCTGTGCTGAACCCGCAGCTCGGCGCTCAGAACCTTCGTGAAGCGCTGCTGTCTTCATGAATGATTCCGTCTCGGAAGGAGAAGGAATATTCGCAACGTTCCCATCGCTCAGGTTTTGCTGGACCGGCGGGAAATAGAAGCCGTCCGGCGGGTTTTAGAGAGCGGCCGCCTGCGGGCCGGACGGATCACCGAAGATTTTGAGAATCGCTTTGCCGCTGCCGTCGGCGCCCGCTACGCCATTGCCGTCAGCTCCGGCACGGCGGCGCTTTATCTTGCCTGCCGGGCGGTTCTCCAGCCGGGCGACGAAGCCATTGTGCCTGACTTTACTTTTGTGGCGACGGCGGCAATGGTAGCGGCGGTGGGCGCCCGGCCGGCCTTTGCGGACGTCGATCCTGAGACGTTCACGCTGGGTCCGGAGCAGGCGGAGCGGCGCATCACCAGCAAAACCCGCGCGCTTATTCCCGTGCATCTCTACGGTCAGCCGACGGATATCCCGGGGCTTGCGCGCCTGGCGCGCCGACGCGGCTTGCGCATCATCTGGGATGCCGCGCAGGCTCACGGAGCGCAATTCCACGGACGCGACGTCGGCTCCTTCGCCGATGCCGTCTGTTATTCCTTCTACCCTTCGAAAAATATGACCACGGGCGAAGGCGGCATGATCACCACGTCCGACGCGCGGCTCGCCAGGGAAATCCGCTTGCTTCGCTCGCACGGAGAAGCCAGCCGCTACCGGCACATCCGCCTGGGCCATAACTTCCGCACCACGGATATTGCCTCCGCCATCGGGCGCGTGCAACTGGCCAAGCTTCCCGCCGCTCTCGGAGCGCGCCGCAGGAATGCCGCCCGCCTGATGCGCGGCCTGGAGGGGCTTCCCGGACTTCAACTGCCGCAAATTGCTCCCGGCCGGAACCACGCCTTCAGCCTTTTCACCGTTTGCATTGACCGCAAACGCACCGGAATATCGCGCGACAAATTGCTTCAGGCCTTAGGCGAGCGCGGCATTGGAGCCGCCGTCCACTATCCCCTGCCGCTTCACCGCCAGCCCGTCTTTCGCGGCTATGGCAGCGACCAGGATTTCCCGATAAGCGCGCGGCTTGCCAAAAGCGTTCTCTCCTTGCCGGTCCATCCCGGCTTGAACGCGGACGACCTGCTCTACATCGTGCAATCGGTGCGGGAGATTCTGAAGGCAGGATAAGAACCCGCCGCGGATCTTCTTTTTCGTTTTAGGGGGAGGAACCGGCCAGGCTTTAGGGCCTGCTTCCGCTCTCTTCGAGAGCAGGATGCGTGCCGGTTGCTTCCCGCGGCTTCCGAGGCAAACTCACCGCAAAGCCGCAGGCAGCGATTCTGCCCGTGAAAAACAAAACGGGCGGAAGCCTTGCGGCTGCCGCCCGCCTTTATTCCGTTCTGTTCTTTCCCTTGAACTACGGGCAGGAATAGCCGGACGGAGGCACGTACGGACTCACCACCGGCTCGCCTTCGT
>JAJYHU010000079.1 GCA_021784615.1 Acidobacteriota bacterium
GGCATCGGGGCGACGGCAGCTGTTTTCAGTGTGGTGAATGGCGTTCTCATGAGGCCACTCCCTTATGACCCGTCAGGACGATTGGTGCACATTAGAGAGAGAACGTCAAAGGCCGCCTTCGGCTACTGGTGGTCGGTCCCTGCGGCTGACGCAATCGAGGTCAAGGATCAAGCTCAAGTTTTTCCAGAAGTGACAATGTTCACAAGTGCCTTGCGAAATCTGACCGGGGCCGGTCTACCGACGGAAGTTTGGGTTGCTTACGTTTCAGCAAACTTTTTCCGCGTGCTCACAGCGCGAACAGCCCTTGGCCGGACCTTTTTGCCTCAAGAGATGGAACCCGGCAATAACCGAGTCGTGGTAATCAGCCATGCCCTTTGGCAATCACTATACGGGGGTGCCGGAACCGTGCTGGGCAAGAGATTACGCCTGAATGGGGAGGCGTACACTGTTGTCGGGGTGATGTCCGCAAGGTTCGAGTATCCCTCCAAGGTTGAGGCTTGGTTGCCTTTGTCGTTGACTCCACAGGATATGGAAAGGCGATCGAGGACAAGGGTTGACCTTATTGCCACATTGAAACGGGGCGTCGGGCTTTCTCAAGTTCGGGCAAGCCTCTCTCAGCTTGCGCGCCGCCTGGCACGGGAATACCCTAAGACCGATTCGGGGTGTGGGTTTCAAGCGGTGACCCTTCAAGATGAAGCGGTGGGCAAGGTCCATGCAAGCCTGCTCGTTTTCTTTGCTGCATCTTTTTTTCTGCTCTTGATTGGTTGCGGGAATGTTGCGAGCCTGCTCCTGGCGAGGGCATCAGGGCGCCGACAGGAGCTTGCAGTCCGCGCAGCAATTGGCGCCACTTGGTCAAGACTTTTCCGTCAGATGCTTGCCGAAAGTTTCCTACTCTCACTGCTGGGAGGCGGAGTTGGCCTAGCGCTAGCGGCTTGTCTGATTCGCATCTTAAAGGTACTCAACCCGGGTAGTATTCCGCGCCTGGATACAGTGAGTCTCGACAGTCATGCATTGCTTTTTGTGCTGGCCCTCTCAATGGTAACGACAGTCGTGTTTGGGACGCTGCCTGCCCTCCCGACCTCCAAATCGGGACTTAATTCTGGTTTCCGAGATGCAAGCCAGACAGGCCTAAAGGCAATAAAAATGCGTTGGGTTCGAGGGCAGTCTGCCGCGGTTGCCCTCCAAATCGCTCTGGCGTTCGTATTGCTGGTAGGCGCAGGACTTCTTATCAAGACTTTTATTCGGCTCACCTCCGTTTCTCTCGGGTTCGACCCGTCCCATATCATGTCCGGTGCCATAATCTTGCCTCCTGGAGTGTGGCACAACCCGTCCGCACAATTATCATTCTTTGATCAAGTCCTTCAACAAACGCAGTCCGTGGAGGCGTTTGAAGAAGTTGGCCTGACCAATATACCCCCGCTAGTCGGTGGGGTTATTCTGGCGTCGTGGGCACCTGTGAACAGGTTACAGCCAGCAGTTGGAAATTCATCGCCCACAAATCTCCAGATTGTTACCCCTAGTTACTTTCGCCTGCTTGGAATTCAATTAATCAGTGGCCGGTACTTTTCCGTGAGTGATCGCCGCGGGGCTCCAGAAGTGGCAATTATCAATAGTGCCATGGCGCGACAATACTGGCTGAACGAAAATCCTCTCGGCGCCCTTATAAAGGTGAAGAAACTGCCAGATGGCCTTTCACCCACTTGCACCATTGTAGGGGTTGTGGAGGATGTCCGCGATGTTTCACCCCAACACCCCCCGGAGCCCGAAATCTACGTTCCGTTTTTGCAATTTCCGATCCCAATCATGTCTGTGTTAGTTCGGACACGGACAGATCCCTCGAAGCTATTTGGAGTTCTTCGGGGACAGGTGGCGTCCGTTAATAAAGATGAGGCGGTGACAGATCTCGCCACGCTGGAGAGCCGATTGTCGACCTCGGTATCTGCACCCCGATTTCATTCCTTTGTGTTCGGGACGTTTGCAGGCCTTGGGCTGCTGCTGGCGATGGCTGGAGTTTACGGCATCATGTCCTATTCGGTTAGCCAACGGCAACACGAGATCGGCATTCGGATGGCGCTGGGAGCGCGGCGGACAGATATCCTCAAGATGGTCGTCGGGCAAGGGCTGAAGCTGGCGCTGATTGGAGTGGCCATCGGCATTGCCGGAGCGCTGGCGTTGACGCGCTTTTTATCCAGCCTGCTCTACGGCGTGAAGCCGACCGATCCGCTGACGTTTGTCGTGGTGTCGCTGATTTTGATTGCCGTGGCGCTTGTGGCGTGTTACATCCCCGCGCGGCGCGCGGCGAAGGTTGATCCCATGGTAGCGCTGAGATACGAATAAATTTTGAATTATGAATCCCAAAGAGCAAAGGAGGAACCTTATCCGCTGACTGCCTATTGTCATCTGGTGCTGATTCAGTCCAGGCGAAATCGCAGGCCGGGGAGAGGCATTCCTTTTTCATCGGTGAAGCGCAGCGCGAACAGCCAGATTCCGCGGGCGTTTGAGCACGTGACGGCGAGCTTGCTGCGGCCGCGCTTCAAGCTGATGGGAACGCTGCGCGCAAAGCGGTACTTATCTCGATATAGCGTGTATCCACCCCACTCCTGCGACTCGAAAACCACCTGGCCTCCCAGCCGGATGGTGACGGCATCGTCCCAGGCTAGATGCAGAACGGCGGCGCGCTCTGTGGGATTTTCAACGAAGGTGACAAAGTGCGCGGCGCCGTTGTCGACGCCCTGCCAGTCGAAGATGTACCGGCAGTCGGTCACGCCGCGCGGGTCAAAATTGGAATAGGGAAACCAGCGGACCGCTTGGTCGCGCCCCGGGTAAGGCGCGTAGGTTTGGATGGGCTGCTCGAGCGCCTCGAGCGCGGCGAACTGCGGCAGGGTGTGAGCATTCCCCAGCAGTCCCAAAACCCACCACCGGCCGGGCGTTCCAAAGGCCTCCGAAAGCTGGTCCGCGGAAAGCTCTCCGCGGTCGAACCGGCGGATGGCTTCCACAAGCGGGCCAAGGCGCGAGCCCGAGGAGAGCGCGGGCTTATCCATCAAAATCTGCTGCCAGTCTTTCAGGTTGATGTCGGCGCGCTTCAGGTGCTGCTTTTGGAGCCCGTATTGCTTTTCGAGTTCGGGCGACCAAAGGTACCAGACGGGGCTCGCCGTGAATGACCAGATGTAGCGTTTGGCGGTGGTTCGCAGGATCGCCATTTGCCGGCGAAGTTCGCGAATCTCATCTTTCCACGGCTGGACCGGATAGTCGAGGCTGCCTGTCTCTACGCAGTGGAGCGGCCACACCCCCGGTGCCGTCGAGCACCGCCGTTTCCAATACCCTGCTGTCTGCTCGCCCGCCAGCAGCGGAATTACTCCGTCGTTGAAGCTTGTGGTGGCGAGTGTCGTGACGGGATCAGCCAGGCAGTAACTATATTCCGTAGCCAGATGGAACCCTCCCGGCGCATCCCGCGCGGCCATGCTGTCGAGTATGCCGAGCATATACGCTCGGACAATAGGGCAGGAACGGATATCCCCCGGCAGGACGAGTACGACAGCTTCCGGGAAGGCGTCGAGCAACGCTGCGATCGAGCGCTGGCCTTGCCGGAAGGCCGCCGCCTCAAGATCGCCCGCCGTGTAGTCGTCATAGTTATAGATCGGGTTGGTGAGGATATACCTTGGGTAGGGATACTCAACATCAATCGCCACGCCGCGGAATCCGATCTCCCGCGCCATCCGGCCGAGCGCCGCGAACTGAGCCTCCATCGTCTCGGTAAAGGATTTGGCGAGCAGCGATTGCGGCGAGGGCCACCTTCCATCTTGTTCAAAGGCGATATCCAAAAAGTTTTCCGTCACTTGAGCGGCTCGAAGCGCGGCCAGATTCTTGCGCGCCGCTGCAACCCAGCCGGGCTGCTCCGCCGGCACGCCGTTCGTGCCTACAAATCGCTCGGCGAAGCGCTCCCAACTGCCCACGGTAAAGAAAAAACCGTCGTAGATCTTCTTGACCTCGGCGGCGTGGTCGTCCAGGTACCCGTTCGGCTGGACGGAGTAGCAAATCATCTTGGGGCCGTGGCCGGCGAATGAGCCATCGCCCGAGAGCCGCGAGAATGCCGGCTGGGCCGCCGGCGCGAGCGAGGCGTAACCCGCCAGTGCCGCCGACTTTTCCAGAAACTCCCTGCGACTCGTTTTGCTTTTCATCAGGAACCTCATTTTTCGTAGAACTGAAATATCTATGTATAGGGCTTCAGACCGTAAGAGTCAAACGAAAACGCCGGGGGAGCAGTACTTTAAACTCAAGGTGCCATCCTCGCGCCGCCCGCAGAAAGTTCTTGACAATGTGGGCCTAGTGTGATAGTCTTCCTACGACGCTGGGCGCTTTGCGCCGGGCGAATGGTGAAGGATGATGGAAACAGCCTGGAAACGCGCGAAAACCCCGCCAAGATCATTCAGAATAACACCCTTCTGCCGTCCAGCGGCTTCCGAGCCTCAAAAAAAAGAATTCTTTTTTTCAAAAACGAAGCTAGGAAGTTGTTGAAAACACAAGGGGGCTGTGGAAAAAACAGCCAAAACGAACCTAAAACGAAGCTAAAACAAAGCTAGCCAAGTTGTTGAAAATACACAACGCGCCAAAAAACGAAGCGAAGGCGGAGGGCCAAAACGTTTTTCTAAAGGCGCTTTCCAGGATTTAACTAGCCCCTGGCAGTCTTTGGGGCCGCACTTTCGGCCCTTCCCGCGCAAGCTGGTGGAGAACCTTCCGGGCCAACTGTGATACGGCCGCCTGCTCGATTTTTCCCGCCGCGAACCAGCGGCATCCCTTGGCGCGCAATCTTTCCGGCAGTTCTGCCACGTAAACCTCGGCCTGGATGGATCGATAGGTAATGCTGTGATGAAGCTTCTGGCAAGGCTCTCCAAACGCGATGGGAATTCCGGCGGCCGCGCGGAGTTTTTCGCTCAAGCGCGCCAGGGCTTTCGATCTCGATTTGCCGAGCGCCGAGGGAAAATTCCAAAGGCCGTCGAGCAGTCCGTCATCAAGGCCGCGAGCCAGCAGAAAGCGATGGTTCCGATGGATCACGGCGGTTGCGAGATGCCATTTTTCAGCTTGCCGGCGCGGCCGCGGCTGGGGATAGGATTCCGGCTTGCCCAGGGCATAAGCGCGGCACCAGCGCCGGAGCGGGCACCGCGGGCATTCGGGCGAGCGCGGCAGGCAGATGGTTTGCCCCAGTTCCATCAGAGCCTGATTGAAATTGCCCGGACTGCGGCGCGAGAGAAGCCGATCAAGATGATCTTCGATGGCGCGGCGAAAGCGCGGTTCAGGAAGGCTGCCGCGCCGGGCGGAGAGGCGTGCCATCACGCGCGCCACGTTGCCGTCGAGAACCGCGTAAGGCTCCTTGTAAGCGATGCTCAAGACGGCCCGGGCGGTGTAATCGCCCACGCCAGGAAGCCGGCGCGCCTCGTCGAAATCCCGCGGAAAATTGCCGTCATGTTCATCCGCCATCAGGCGGGCGGCAAGGTGCAGGTTGCGGGCGCGGCGGTAATAGCCAAGTCCGGACCAGAGTTCCAGGACGCGCTCAAGCGGGGCGGCGGCCAGTTGCGCGGCGCTTGGGAACTCGGCAAGGAAGCGCAGGTAGTAGGGAATGACGGTAGGAATCTGGGTCTGCTGAAGCATGACTTCCGAGAGCCAGATTGCGTAGGAAGACTTGGCCTGGCGCCAGGGCAGCTTGCGGGCGTGGCGGCGAAACCAGCCGAGCAGTCTCGATCGGGCGCGGGCGGCTTCAGCAGAAGTAAGGCGAGGCATGAGAGAGCGTCATTTCCGGCGCCCGCGCCGGGCTTGATGCCGCGAATGGCGGTCGCGCAGGGAAGAGGCGGCGATTTCCCCGGGCGTGCCGGGAGCGAAATATCCTGCCGGAGCCTGCACGCTCATGCGGCTGTGCCGGTAAAGCGTGACGCGCACGGAATGGAAGCGGCCGTTGGGGCGCAGGCCGCTCGGGTGGTAGCCCAGGACGTAATAGGCTGCGGGCAGCGGCGCCGCCATTTTGAATCCCCTGTCAAGGTCGTCGACGTTGGCGATGAAATTGCCGCCGGTCATAGTGGCCAAATCTGCCAGCGGATCGGAGGTCGCTCCCGCGCGGTCGGCAAGCATTTCGTTCTTGGCGTCGGCGATTCCCTCGGCCTCAGCCGAGCCGTCTTGGCGGGGATTTCCGGAGAAGGGAATCTGGTGGAAAAAGCCGGCGGTGTCCACGGTATTCACAATAATGTGGAGCCGGGTCGCCAGGCGGGACAACTCATCCACGCGGCGCCCCAGCGTTCCCGTAAGAAAGCCGGGCGAAGCCACGATGATGCTGCGCGGGTCGGGAAGCGTGGACACTTTGTCGATCAATTTCGCGAGCGCGGCAAGCGTTTGATTGGACCGCGCGGAATCTTCCTCGATCACTCTGGCCGCCTGACGGTCGGCCACGGCTTTCATCCGCCGCATCTCGAAAAGGCTGGGCCTGGCCGAAACCGGATCGCCCGCGCCATCCCGGCTGCTGCAATGCTGCATGTCGTACAAGGCGACTTTCAGCGCCAGAGGGTCATGGACGTAAAGCAGCAGGTAGGCCTGATAGTCCGTAAGGGCCGGGCACGCTTTGGCCAGGGCGGGCGCGGGAAGATGCGGGTGAATGGCCAGCAGGGCCTGATGGACTTTTTTCCGGTTGTCCGTGAAATCAAGCCTGATTTCGCCCGAGGCGGTGAAGACGCCAAAGCG
>JAJYHU010000087.1 GCA_021784615.1 Acidobacteriota bacterium
CGAGGAATCTGCTTTGTTTTCAATCCCTCATCAAAAGCAGATTCCTCGCTGCGCTCGGAATGACATTTAGACTTATGCAGCGAATTAATGAGCCATTACACTAGCCGCGCGATTCTTTGGCAGAAGGGCGATGGGAGTTTAGCGCTTTCTCATCGCCTGCTCGATCGCTGCCGAAAAGGCTGAATTCGCATTCACTCTCCATCAGGCGCTGAAGTCGCTTTCTGGCGCCGGGCGAGCCATCCGCAAGGGCGGCTTGGGTCGCGCAGCAAGTGTCTGCAGCTTCCGCGCCTTCGCTTTCGAGCGAGATCCAGCATGCGCCCGAGTTCAGGTTCGAGAGAGCGTCAGGGATGCCTTTTCCTGTCGCGCCGCCGGACTTCATCCGCCGCAGGATTTCCGAATCGCAATCCATCAGGTCCCGCGCGATCACCACAGGCGCTTTAAGTTCACCTTCTGCGACCAACGTGTTCAACCGCTCGGCGTATTGCGCGCGCTGCTCCCGGCGAAGCCAGCCCGCGCGGGCCGGCAATCCCTGGAACTTCGGGTGCTTTCCGGCCAGGCGAATCCATTCGGCCGCGAGTGCGTCATCGGCGAACATCTCCAGCAGCAGTTTGTCGGCGCGGCGAATATCCTGCGCATTGCCCGATAGCGCCACCCATCGCAGCGGCGCCCGGCCTTCGGAAAAAGCGGGCGCGAGGCAGGCGGAAACAAAGTGCGGCAGGCTCACAGCGTCCTTCGCTCCGCAGTGCTCGCGCGCCATTCGGGCCAAATGGCTTCCAAAGTCAAAAGCCACCGAGCCCAACTTCTGGAGTTCGGCCATTCCGCGGGCGTGCCGCGCAACGGAATCGCAGGCGCGCCGGAAATAATCTTCAGGGTGCTCGCGGCGCAAGGCGGCGGCTTGTTCAAGGGAGAGACCGGCTGGAACGTATCCCCTCAAGCGGTCGCCCGCGCCCGTCAGGTCGCTCAGGATGTCGGGGACGACGCCGCGCGCGGCGAGTTCGGGAATAATTTCCGCGCAGTTACCCACCAAGCCCACCGAAACCGGATGCCGCTGCCGCACGGCGTTCTTGAGGATGCGAAGCGCTTCATCCAGGCTGTTGACGCAGAAGTCGCAATAGCCCGCGCGGATTCGCTGCGTGATTTTCCCCCCGTCGACGTCGATGCCGAGGAAGGCCGCGCCCGCAAGGGTTGCGGCAAGCGGCTGCGTTCCGCCGGCCGCGCCCATCCCGCCGCTAACGATCAGCCTGCCCGCAAGGTCGCCGCCCAAGCGCGCCCTGCCCACGGCGGCAAACGTCTCAAAAACAGTGTGCAGCGCCTGTTCTGCTCCCGCTGATGTCCAACTCCGGGCGGCGTCCCGGCCGAACAGCGCACGCCCCAGCCGTTCGGCCTCAGGTTCCCGAGCCCGCCTGGTAGCGAGGCTTGCGGGATTCGAGGGGACGATAACGGCGCGCGGGGTTTCAGAATTCGTCTTGAAGACGCCCGCCGGCTCGCCCCATTCGACGACGAGCGTTTCATCATTTTTCAAGCTTTGGAGCGAATGGACGATTGCATGGCAGCAATTCCAATCTTTCGCCGGCTGGGCCGCATCTTGGCCGTCCGTTGAATCGCCCGGCTGGGCCGCCGGCGCGCAATCGAGCGAATTCAGCAGCATCCGCATGGCGGCTTCCTGCGGCCACCCAAGGCAGGTGAGATCAGCGCCGCAAGGCGCGCGAACCCGCCGTTTGCTTTCCCGATCAGTCAAAGTTTATTCTCCGCAGTTGATCTTAGCCGATGGCAGCCCAAAGGAAAAGCCGGCGCGCGACACCTTCCCTCGGCCGGCCGGGCGCCTGCGCTGTGAATCCGTCCCACGGCTGAAGCAGCTTGCGGTATGCTAGAATTCTTCAGAACGGGGCGCTGTTTGCTCGAGCGAAGAACTGCGACATGACGAATTCCAAAAGCTTCAAGACCCTGAGTGGCCTGTTTCTGCAAGCCCTTGAAGGCGGCTCCAAGCCGGACGTCTTCCTCTCAAAATCGGCGGGCAACTACTTCAGGATTGACGCGCGCGAAGTGCTTGCCGACGTGGCGGCGCTCGGCCGCGCCTTTGACCGGATGGGCATTCGCAAAGGCGACCGCGTGGCGCTGCTTGCCGAGAACCGCATCGAGTGGGCGCTCACGGATTATGCCATTCTGGGGCTCGGAGCGGCCACGGTGCCGCTCTATGCCACGCTGCTTGAAGACGACATCGAGTATATTCTCCGTGATTCCGGCTCCAAAGGCATTGTGGTTTCGACCCAGGAGCAACTCCAGAAAGTTTTGCAGATCCGTTCCCGGGTTCCATGCCTCGCTTTTGTTATCGTGATGGACCCCGGCCCCGGCACGGAGGGCGTGGATGCCTGGAAGGATGTTGTCGAGCCTGAACGGCAGATGGGGCCCACTTCTCTTGAGTTTTTCCGGGCGCGGGCTCTTGACGTCCGCCCTGATGACCTTGCGACGATCGTTTACACATCGGGCACAACGGGCAACTTCAAGGGAGTTCCGTTGAGTCACGCCAACATTGTTTCCAACGTGAACGCCTGCGCCGGCCTGTTCGATCATGGCCCAAGCGACGTGGCAATGTCCTTTCTTCCGCTCGCCCACATTTTTGAGCGGATGATCGATTTCCATTATCTTTCCCGAGGCGTTTCGATTGCCTACGCCGAAAGCCTTGACGCGCTGCCCGGCAATTTGCGCGAGGTGTCGCCCACGCTGATGGCGGTGGTGCCGCGGCTGCTGCAAAAGATTCGGGAAAAAATTGCGGAAGAGGTCGAGCATCTTCCGGCGGCCAAGCAGAAGTTGTTCGGGTGGGCTGTGGATGCCGGAAAGCGATATTTCCCGTATGGCCTCAATCGCCGCCGGGCGCCCGCCGGCCTGCGCTTGAATCGCGCGCTTGCGGACCGGCTGGTGTTCCGGAAGATTCGCGGGCAACTGGGCGGGCGCTTCCGGATGTTCATCTCCGGCGCGGCGCCTCTGGCGCGCGACCTCGCGGAATTTTATTTCTCCATCGGCATCCCGGTCTATGAAGGATACGGGCTGACGGAAACTTCTCCCGTCATCGCGGTGAACAGCCCCGCGGCGGTGAAGCTCGGAACCGTGGGCCGCGTCATCTCCGGAGTGGAAGTGAAACTGGGCGAGGAGATCGAGGATTCGGAAGGCAGGACCGGACGCGAGATTCTGGTTCGCGGCTCGAGCGTCATGAGCGGCTATTATCATCAGGACGAGCGGAATGGCGAAGTTTTCCGGGACGGCTGGTTCTCGACGGGCGACTTGGGCCGGCTCGATCCGGACGGTTTTCTTTCCATTACCGGACGGAAGAAGAATCTCTTCAAGACTTCCGGCGGCAAATACGTCTCCCCGGAGAAGCTGGAGCACCTGTTTGAAGGCCACCGCTACGTTTCGCAGCTTGTGGTGCTGGGGGATTCGCGCAAGTTTGTCGGGGCGCTGGTGACGCCGAAGTTTGAGGCGCTCGAAGCCTACGCCCGCCGGCAGGGAATCGAGTTCAGCACGCGCCGGGAGCTTGCGTCGAATGCCGGCATCTGCGCCTTTATGCAGCGGCAGGTCGATGAGGCTTGTCGCCATCTTGCCCCTCACGAGCGCATCCGCCAGATTGTTCTGCTGGAGAAGGAATTCACCATCTCGAGCGGCGAACTCTCCGCCACGCTCAAGATCAAGCGCCCGGTCGTCGAAGAGCGTTATCGCGATCAGATTGAAGAAATGTTCTCCCGCCGCCCGCCCGCCGCGCACGAACCCGCCGCCCATTAGCGCGGATCTTCAGATCCATTGTTCTTATTGAGCAATCCCGCGTCCGCCATGGCGGGCTTTTAGGGAATGGCCCCGGAAAGAGCGTTGGAATTTCTGTTCACTTTTTCCCTTGATCTGCAATGCATCTTGGAGTATTAAAGTGGCCATCATGGAAAAGGGCGCTAAACTCCAAAGTCTTTTTCTTGCGTGTCTTCTTTCCGCAGGTTCAGTTTTTCCCCTGTCAACCCAATCTCAACCTTCGCCGGCAACCAAGCCCGATTATTCCAAGGAGCAATCGGTCATCGAGGAGTACGACACCTCGGTGCGGATGGAGAACGACGGCACCACGACTCGCGAGATGAAAGTCCGCGTCCGGGTGCAGTCGGATGCCGGAGTGAGAGCTTACGGCCTTTTGGAGTTCGCCTACGATAGCGCGAACGAACGCCTTCAGATTGAATACGTCAAAGTGATCAAGCCGGACGGGAAGGTGATCGAAACGCCTGCCGCCGACGTTCAGGATGTGACCTCCGAGATCAGCCGGGAAGCACCCATGTACAGCGATTACCGCGAGAAGCACGTGGTGGTCAAAGGCCTGGACACCGGCGACGTGGTTGAATACGCAACGCTGACCCAGGAGATCAAGCCCATGATCCCCGGCGAGTTCTGGTTCAGCTTTGATTTTGTAAAGTCGGCGATTGTGCTGAACGAAGTGCTCGAGGTCAGCGTCCCAAAGGGACGCAAGATCGTTGTTAAGAGCCCCGGCCTTGATCCGGTCATCACGGAGAACGGCAACCGGCGGATCTATACCTGGAAAGCGGCAAACTTGAAGGACCAGACCCAGCCGGATGTTGCTGCGGGACGCGCACCTCCCCCAGCCGTTGAAATCAGCTCCTTTGAAAACTGGCAGCAGGTGGGAAAATGGTGGGGCCAGCTTGAGCAGCAGGAAGCCCAGGCCACGCCGGCCGTTCGCGCGGAGGCCCTGGAACTAACGAAAAATGCCAAGACTGACGCGGAAAAGGTTGAGGCGATCTACAAGTACGTTTCAGAACAGTTCCGCTACATCAGCATCTCCTTCGGAATCGGGCGGTACCGGCCGCATTCCGCCGCCGAAGTTTTAAACAACCAGTATGGCGATTGCAAGGACAAGCACACTCTGCTGTCGGCCCTGCTTCAAGCCGTGGGGCTCAAAGCCTATCCAGCGCTGATGAGCGCCACCAACAAGATTGATCCCGACGTGCCGTCACCCGGGCAGTTTGACCATGTGATCAGCTACGTGCCCCTTGACGGGAAGGTCATATGGCTGGATACCACGGCGGAAGTCGCTCCGGAAGGCTTGCTGATGCCCAGCTTGCTGGACAAAGAGGCGTTGGTGATTCCGGACAACCGGCCGGCATATCTTGCAAAGACGCCTTCGACTCCGCCCTTCCAGAGCTTTGTGAAGTTTAACGCGGAGGGCAAGCTCACGAGCGACGGCACTTTCACCGGAAAGATCGAGCGATCCGCCCGGGGATATGCTGAAGTGCTTCTGCGTTTGGTGTTTCGCAATGCATCGCAAAGCCAATGGCAGGAAGTCGCCCAGGATATTTCACGCCTGTTGAGCTTTGGCGGCACGGTTAGCAACGTGTCCGTCAGTTCCCCCGACGACATCGATCATCCGTTCCACTATTCCTACACTTACGTTCTGAAAAATTATGGAGACTGGACGGACCACAAGATTCTTCCTGCGCTGCCGCCCTTCGGCTTGCCAGACGCCAAAGAGGGCAAAGGCGAAAAAGCGTCCCCTATTTATTTCAGCGGTCCCGTCAATTATATCTTTACGTCGAAGATCGAACTGCCCAAGGGATACCTGCCGGCGCTGCCTCAGGCCGTCGACCTGAAATTCGACTTTGCGGATTACCACGCGGCGTACACCTTCAAGGATGGAGTCCTGACGGTTGAGCGCGACCTCTCGGTGAAGGTGCGGGAAGTGCCGGCCGCGCACCGCGAGGAGTACCTGAAGCTCCAGAAGGCCGTCACCGGCGACGAAGATCAGTTTATTGCGCTGAACACCGGTTCTGGGGCGCCGTTACACGCTGTAAACCCGCAGGCCATCAAACTTTATGACCAGGCGGTGCAGGCTCTTCGGATGCAGGACACGAGTGGCGCCAAGGACTTTATTCACCAAGCTCTCGCATTGGATCCGAAATTTGAGAAGGCGTGGATAGTGCAAGCCTTCCTCCATCTGACCCGGGGAGAACGGGAGGAGGCCGTCGAGGACCTGCGCAAATCCATAGCGCTCGATCCCTCAGACCCTGTTCCTTGCAAAATATTGGCGCGCCAACTTATGTTTCAAGGCAAACGCACGGAAGCCATCCAGGTCTGGCGCGACCTACTGAAACATGACCCGAATGAAAGCGCCGCGCACTTGCAGCTGGGGAGACTACTGCTTGCCGACGGACAATACAGCGAAGCGGCTCCGGAGTTGGAAGCGGCCGCGACGGCGGAAGCGGGCGATTCAATGCTGGAAATCGATCTGGCTCGCGCATATACCGGAATGGGAGATGCGGCGAAGGCGGCGGACGCCTTTAAGAAGGCCGCCGCGGACGACCCGACGCCCAGAGTCTGGGAAGCGGCGGCTGACGGCCTTGCAAAGTTCAACAGCACCCTTGCGGATGCGCAGCACTACGCCGAAAGCGCCGTCAAGAGGGACGAAGCCCAATCCGCAAAAATCAATATCGAAACTGCTGGCGCGGCCGACCTCCGCCTGATGGCGAGCCTCGCCGCGGGCTGGGAATCGCTTGGCAAGATTTATCTCAAGGAAAATCACCCGGCCCTCGCTGAAAAATACCTTCAGGCCGCCTGGGACCTGAGCCAGGAAAGCGATTTCGCCGACCGTCTGGGTCATGTATACGAGAAACTCGGAAACAGGGAAGCCGCGATCCGGATGTACGCCGATTCCGTAAAAACGGCTCCCGTGG
>JAJYHU010000326.1 GCA_021784615.1 Acidobacteriota bacterium
TCTGACTTAAGCCGCTTGGATCTTTGAGGCCTGCAGGTGCCGGGCCACCATTTCGGCAAGTTCAGAAGCGGCCAGTGGCTTCTCACGATAGTCAAACGCGCCCATTTGCATGGCTTCCAGGTAACACTCGATATCAGAACTGCGTGAAAGCACAAAGACGGGGATGCCGTCATTCACGGCAAAGGCGCGCGCCAGAACAGCGCGGCCCTCAAACGCCGCCGTTCCCTGGCTTACGATGACAAGGTCAAAAGTTTCGTGGTCGAGGCAAGCGGCGCCCTCCATATAGGAGGCAAGCGAACGCACGTCATACCCCTCATGCTGAAGAATCGCAGTATAATAGAGCAAGTCGTGGAGGTCGTCATCGACGACAAGCACCTTTTGTTTTCTCCGCGGCGCTGTTTCCTTGCTTTTGAGTAGACCCGACAGTCTGTCCTGCATCTTTGCTCCTTTCCGGTTCGACGTATCTTTTGGGGCGCTTTTGAGAAGCGCCCGACCCGTTGCGAAAGGGGTTTCTGGCCAAGGGAAATTCAGGTCATCCTATCTGCAAATACTTTCCCCCCATCCCTCAGATTGCACATCCCTGCCTGTGGCTCACTCTTGTTTAGAGATGCGAGGCCTGCAAAAGGTTGTGTTGCCAGCGCGTGAAGAGTCAGTGGTAAGGCGGTTGGTTGCGGAGCGAACTGCGAATCCTTCTACTCCAGCTCCTCGATGCCGATCAGGAAGTATCTGAAGAGGCCTTCGCGAACCAACGTCACTTCATACCATAAGCGGCATCGGACTTGCCTTCCTCGAAGTGGCAGGTAGACGGTCCGTTCTTCACAGATGGGATCACACATAGGGCCAGTTCCCTCGATCTTCCCTTCATTAGGCTTACAAGCACGTCAAGTGCCAAGATGCTACTCGTCTTTGGAGTTTCTTACCGGGTAGCGGGTTGGAATCAAACCGCTTAATAGTCTGAAAAAATCGGATATTGCCGACGCTGAAGGATTCAGCACCCGTCCATCGAGGCGAAAAGTTTCACGGAGTCAAATTCTCGAGAAACTTCCTTACGGCTTGCTCGTATTCGACGTTACCAGATGTGAAACCTTCGCCGTGGCGATGGCCTGGAAGCACCACCAGGGCTTTTTGCGGGCTGGTCGAGTAGGAATACAGTTCGCTCGCGGTGGCGGCGGGAATGCGCTTGTCGCCTTTGACGGCGATAAACAGGATTGGCCGGGGATTAATTCGCTCTACAGCCTTTCGCAAATCAAAATCCGAAGGACTGAAGCCGCCACGCCACGCCGACCACTGGATCACTTCATCCACAATCGGGAAGGCAGGCAGATGGAAGAACAAGCGGGCATAGTGGACGATGACGTGACGAAATGAAAGGAAGGAGCTGTCTGAAATGACCGCAGCAACATCAGGAGACTGGGAGGCCGCCATCAGCGCCGCAGCCGCTCCCATCGAGACGCCCCACAAGACGACGGGGCGCGCTGCCTTCTCCCGGACAAGGGCGTCGTGAACGGCCGCAATCGCGTCGAGCCGTTCCTGATAGCCGAGCGTGCATATCTTGCCGCCGCTCCGGCCCGCATGGCGAAAATCGAAGAGCAGGCCGTTATAACCCAGGCTGTGACCGAACACCGCCATGGGCAGCATCTCCACGCGGGTGCGATCGTGGCCGTGGCAATAGATAATTGTCCCGCGCGGGTTCGCGCCGGCCGGCACGTACCAACCTTTCAGCAGAATGCCGTCGGAGGAATGGAACTCAATGTCGTGGTAGTTCAGACCAAAGGAGAGAGGCGTCTTCCCATCATTAGGATCGTGGAAATGAAACGATCCGGTTGTCACAATGTTCGTGAAGAACCACGGCACCACAACCAGGGCAAACAAGAGAAATAATCCCAAGGAGCCCAGCAGAATGTTTCGAACGATTCTATGCTTTGCCAACGTCAGTCCTCTCCGGAAATCTTGACAGTTTTCTGATTTTCTTGACGTTCATGGATGGCGCTCACCTGCCGGCCGGGGTTCGACTATATGCGTTGCCAGGAGAATGGCCACCAGAAAAGTCATTGCCGCGCAAAGCGTTGTGACGGCAAGATAACCGTGCCATTCATAGATGGCGCCTCCCGCCAGGACTACCAGCCCGATTCCAGTCTGGGAAAAGACGTTGCGCAAGGCGATAAAGGAACCGCGCTCGGCGCTGGGAACGAGTTCCGTCATTAAAGCGGTTAGAGGGCCCTGCCGCGTCGCGGCGCCAAGGCTGGTGACGCCGAAAATTACCAGAAGGCCAATCCCCCACGGGAAAAGAGGAACCAGCGCTATCGACACCGCCAGCACAACATTGCCGAGAATTGAAACCGGGCGCTTTCCCCAACGGTCTGACAAGCTGCCCGCCACAGGGGCGCCAACTACGGCCACGACCCCGCCCAACATGAAAACCCAGCCAATGGTTCCCGTTGCAACGCCAAACGCCGCATGCAGCCACTGGCCGATATAAAAAATAAACCCGTAGAGGCCGCCCGAAACAAGGAAGGCGATGACAAGTCCGGCTGCCGTATCGCGCCGGGCAAAGAAGGACCGGCAGGCGCGAAACGTAGCTCGCCATTTCTCCGAGGCAGGGCCGGCTTCCCGTTTTTCACGGGGCAGCCTTGCCGAAAGCAAAGCAACCGCGGCAGCGAGGACTGCAAAAAAGTAAAACGTTGCCCGCCATCCCAATCGGCCGGCGATCTGCGCGGCCAGAGGAACGCCCAGGATCGGCGCGACAAAGTAAGCGGTCGAAATCACGCTTAGGGCCCGTCCGCGCACGTTGTAGGCAAACCAGTCCCCGGCAAAGGCGATCGAACAGGTTGAAATCGCCCCTGCCCCAAGTCCCGTCAGGCCCCGAGCCACTGTCAGCCCCGTAAAACTCTGCGCCCCTGCCGCCATCCAGGAGGCCGCGCCGAACACCAGCGCGCCCAAAATCAAGAAGGGCTTGCGCCCATAGTGATCAGACACAACCCCGGTGACCAGAGAGGCCAGGGCAGCCGCCGCGGAATAGAAGACCGCGAGCAATCCTGCCTGTTCGACACTGATGTGCAGGGAGTCAATGAGGAGCGGGAGAAGCGCAGGGACGGTCTGGTTGTCCGCCAAACCCAGAAAAAGCAGCAGAAACAAATTGCCGATGATCAGTAAGTCCACCCGGAACCCTCGGGAAACGCCGGCACGAAAGTTTTTGCGTCTTTAGCGATGGGAAGCCCCTGTTCCAAGCAAGACCCTCATCCTTTTCGTCTCTGCGGACTCGCCAAGCGGCCGCTACTCGAAGTGGTGAAGATCAAGATGGATCGCTGCCTTGTCGGACATGTCGACGACGCTGGCGGCGCCGATGCCGACGGCCACAACAATAGCGTCAGAAATCTCCTGCTTGGTGGCTCCAAGTTCCAGCGCCTTCTTGATGTGCCCACGGGCGCAACCCTCGCATTTGGCCACCAAAGAGCAAGCCAGGGCAATCAGCTCCTTGGTCTTTGCGTCCAGGGTTGTAGAAGTGTAATAAGTCTCTTTATAGAACGACTTATAGATGTCGCGAAATCGGGGTTCAATCATCCCCATGGAGCTGGGAGTGGTTTTCAGCTTCCCAGAGTCGTCTTTCGCCATAATTGCTCCTCGATCCTTCCAATTTAGGCAGGACCGCCAGGATTTAAAACGCCTAAACCCGGCTCCGCGTTAAAACAGATTGGCCCCGCCACTCCGTAAACCACTGATACTAACACAGACCCATGCGGGGATGAGGCGGAAGGAAATCTTGACAGGCGCAATCAGGCGTCCAGCATTAGAATGAGCCGGCTAAGACCACATCAAGTCTGAGTTTGTGCAGACTCAACGGGAAGGGTTTCTTCAGCGGGAACAACCTCGGGAAAATCAAAACGAATCATTGTTCCCTTCCCGGGTTCGCTGTCAACCTTCATGGAAAAATCGTTGCCGTACAGAACTTTGAGGCGCTCGCGAACGTTCATAATCCCGATTCCCGAGGCGAATATTTCCGGCAAGCGCTCTTCGGGAATGCCCACTCCGTCATCGTCCACCTCAATCTTTACCCGTCCATTGTACCGGGAGGCCCGAAGCGTAATGGTTCCGCCCTCGATCTTAGGTCCCAACCCGTGCCGAATAGCATTCTCCACCATCGGCTGGAGAATCATGCTGGGCACTATCACATCCAAAGCCGCCGGATCAATTTCTTCATGAACCCGGAGTTTATCCTGCCCAAAGCGCACGACTTCAATGTCCAGGTAGTCGGCAATAAAATCAAGCTCCTGCCGCAACGCCACAAAGTGAGTCTGAGTCTTGAGCCGGCGCCGCAGGATATTGGAAAGCTTTACGAGCACTTTCCGGGCGGTGTCTGGATCAAGGCGAATCAGCGATGAAACCGTGTTCAGGGTATTGAAGAGAAAGTGCGGGTTGATCTGGCTGATCAGGCTGTCCATCCTGGCCTGGATCAACATGCGCTCTTTCTCTTCCAGTTTTCGTTCGATCCGGGTGTTGTTCCAAATGCGCAAAGGAAGCGCTATCGCAATCGCCGTGGTCATGAGAATCAGCAGTTCGGTCCACACGCGGGGCGGGTTCAGATAGAAAAGCAGGCCGTTGGACATGCGGCCCACCCCAATCCTGGACATTTCGAGCACCACGCAAACCAGGAAGAAGAGGATCTGCCAGTCCATGGAGGGCTGCTTGAACCTTTGCTTGATGGAGCGATAGAGGCTGAGATCGATGAAAGGAGAAAACTTCCAAATCTCTTCCTTATTCGGACAAAGCCACCGGGCGGAGCCGGCAACCACCGCGTAGAGCACCGCCATGGGAACGGCCAGGATCTCGTGCTTGATGAGCACCGCGGGCAAGCTGACAAACATGCCCACGACAAGACCCACCATGGTCCCGCCCAGCAACCCGCCTAAAACGGTGACTTCAAGGCTAAGGTCGGCGCCCTGGTAGTGCACAACCAAGCGCGTCAGCACCCCCAACATGAAAGGCACGCCCAGGAAGGCCGCGAAGAGGAGCTTCTGTTTGGGTTCCCGAACTTCCACCAGCAGGAGGCGGCGAAATTTGTCAAAGCGGGCGATGATGCTCGCCAGGGAGGCAATGAGGCCCAGTTTGATAAGCAGCGTTACAAGGATGATCGCCGAGGAACTGTTGACGCCGGAATTCATGGCAAGTCTCGGTAATTCGCAGCAATGCGGCCGCCCGAGCCGCCTCCCACCATTTGGACAACTTCCAACTGGTCGCCTTCCTCAATGGGCGTGGCGCCCCAATCAGATCTCTTCACAATCGCCCGGTTGCGCTCCACCGCAACCCGGTCAGCAGGGATCCCCAGCCACTCGAGCAAGGCCGTAAGGGTGAGGCCCTCGGGAACTTGCCGCAACTCGCCGTTCAGTTGAATCTTCATCTTCATTTGGGCCCTCGGGCGCCGGAAGAGAGTGCTGGAGGGAGTTTAATATTCCCAGCCCGGATTTCCGCGATCACCCGCCGGTGCTGGTCCTCAACCAACCGATGAAATTGCTGTTCGCTATATTGCGACGCGCTCAACGGGTCCTGGTGCGAGGTCCGCAGGGAATGGATGACGGCTCCCTTAACGTAGACGGAGGTTTCGATGCCCTCCTGCTTCCGGGGCTCAGTCTGAACGTGGTAAACCGTTCCATCGCACGAAATCTCAGTGTTGAAGCCGCTGACCATGCCACAAGCTCCCGACGATTCTTTCCGGCATCCCTTGCCTTAGAAAGATAGTAAGGAGCCATGGAGGACTTGGCAATAGGAAACTACCGGAGGTTTAAGACCTCCCTAATGGACCATTCCGAGCTTCCGCGATGCTCGATGGGAACTCCTTGAAGGTCCCGCCCGTAGACTCGCCCTCGGATGCGCGCGGGCAAGGAGAGCAACGAAGGTTTTCACTTCAATGAAAGATTTCTCCGGGCCCGGGACAGGAACTCGCAACACTTTTAAGGGCCAGCGGAGCCACCGGACGGCAGGCTTGATAAGCAAAGGCGGGAGGCTGAAAACTCCCGCCTTCAACCAAGTGGAACACGATTATCGAACCTTGATAAAGATGATCCCAAACGTGTAGAGCGCCAGCGATTCGATAAAGATCAAGGCCAGGATCAAAAAGAACTGGATGCCCGGCCGGGCTCCCGGATTACGAGCCAGCCCCTCGCAAGCAGATGCGGCAGCCTTTCCCTGCCCCAGGCCGCAAAGGCCCGAAGCAATTGCCATCGCAAAGCCGGAAGTGATCGCCACCCAATTGGTGGCGCTCCCTCCTCCGCCCGCCGCCGCTCCTTGCGCGCCGAACAACGGCGCCGTAAGCAGCAACCCTGTGATTGTTGTGCAAAAGATCAAAACCTTTTGCCTCATCTTCCCTCCTTAACGTTAGCCTCACCCTACCCAGGCGGGCATTGACTTTGATGTTTCACCGCCCGGCCGTTCCCCGCTTCTGCTGCAAAGATAGGAACTTTCCTTGCGGTCGCTTCGACACTCGTTGTTTACCAAGGGTACCTCATCTCTCCCGATGCCGCCACCCTTGGCTCACTGTAAATCTAAACAAAATCCCGATCTGCTGCCCGTGCACCGCCGGGATATGCTCCCGCAAGCAGATCAATGCTCCCGAGAAACCGCCAAGCCGATATAGAGCGCCGGCAAGATCATAAAAACATACGCTTGCAAGAATGATTCAAAAACG
>JAJYHU010000422.1 GCA_021784615.1 Acidobacteriota bacterium
CACTAGTTCAGTCACAGGGCGAGAACTCCCTTCTGGCGAGTTCGCCACCCGCCCCGATGCCCGGCTGGCACAACAACTTTGATCAATCTTATTGAGGTATGGCTCGAATGGAATACCGTTCTCTCACAACTGCATGCTCGATCTTCCCGAAAGGGTTAAGAGGAATCAAAAAGGCCTTGCGCGTGCTGATTCCGGCGCTCGAGGCGCTGTCCCTGATGGCGCAAACTCCGGCGCGTCCGGCGGGCATTTTGCTGAAGGAGAATTTTCTCCATCCCCCGCTGCAATATTCCATAACGCCATTCTGGTCATGGAATGACACGCTCGTCCGCGACAAAATCATCTGGCAGATGGACCAGATGATGGACAAGGGAGTGCGGGGCCTTTATGCACGCGCGTCCGGGAATCGACCAGAGCCGGACGCCCTACTTTTCAAAAGGCTGGTGGGACGCCATCGGAGTGGCCGTTCGGCATGCCCACAAAGTGGGCTTCCGAACCTGGATCTACGACGAAGATGGGTGGCGACGTGGCGGACACGGACAGCATCATCAGCAGCACCTGGGCGGGCGGCGGCCGGGCGAAGATTGGGACAGAACAATACCGCGTGTTAATCCTGCCGGGAGTCCGGACGGTATCTCTGGCCGCTTACCGGCAGATCGAGAAGTTGGCCGAGGACGGTATGAGAGTGATCGCCGTGGGCGCCGTGCCGGAAAACTCCGCCGAGCACGGAGCGGACGATCCGGAAGTGATCAGCATTTCCAGGAAGCTGTTTGGGCCGCGCGGCACGGGCATTCTGGTGCGCAGCGGATCAGCGATGATGGCGAACTTGCGAGCGGCGGCCCGCGACGACGTGCCGGCGGGTTTCGCAAGCCGATATCCGGACACGCCCATCCTGGAAGGCGAGTGGAGCGGCACAACCAGTTCCTTTATGGCGCCTTCGAGCTCCCTGTCCCGCAAGGTGTGCCGGGCGTTCCTTGAGGAATACAGCTCCCGTTACGGCAACGACCACCTCTACGTCCTGGCCGACCTGAGTGAAACGGCGATAAAGGGCAGCGATGAGGCCAAACGGAAATACGTCCTGGACCTGCCGCGCGTGAATTTTGAGGTGATCCGGGAGATCGATCCCCAGGGCATCGGACTTTTGCAGGGCTGGACGTTTCTCGGGAAAGAGTGGCCGGCAGCCCGTGCGCGGGAGTGCATTCAACAACTGCCGGCTGAAAGCATCCGGGTGGTCGACTTCTGGGCCGAACGGCAGCCCCTGTATAAGCAAATGGATTACTTCGCGGGGACGCCATGGATTTTCGGGATATTAAATTCTTTTGGCGGCGACGCCCATCTGCACGGTGACATGCGGATGCTGGGGAAACAAATGAAGACCGTCAGCCAGGACGCTCAAGCCCGGAAGTGTACTGGGTTCGCCCTCGTCAATGAGGTTAGTGGAGATTTTTATCGAGGGGCTCCGGCGGCAGCTCCGGAACTGGCAGCGCACCACGCGCTATCAGCCGGACGAAGTCATCATGGCAGCCCAATACGAGCAGATTGAGCGAAAATGGGTTGAGCAGGGTTTCCCGTTAGTGGAGTTTCAGCCGGCTCCGCAGGAAACGATCCCCACGGTGCGGCGGATTCTTCAACAGATCGAAGCTTAGTCCATCAATCAGCGTGATCCTCGGGAACGACAGAGGTTCACTGGCAGGAGGCGGTATGAAACGACGAAGGTTCTTGCGACAAATGGCGGGGTCTGTCGCGGTTGCGCCGCTCGCTTCCAGGCTGAGCGTTCGCGGCTTGGGCCGGCCCGATCCGAAGGCGACGGCGCTCGACGTGAAATCCGAGCGGCAGCTTTTTATTGACGACTCCCTCATCGCCCAAAGCCGCGGGGTGCGACTTGTCGTCAGCCGCCCTGCCCCAACCGGCGAGCGGTGCCTTGTTGCCGACAAGCCGTGGGAAGGATTCGGCGTTCTGGCCTACAACTCCATCATGGAGGATTCCGGCACACTCAAGCTGTGGTATGACGCGATTGCGAACGACGGCAGCCGCTGGTGCTGTTACGCGACATCGACCGACGGGGTGCATTGGGAGAAACCCAACCTGGGCATTGTTCCGTTTAACGGCAGCCGCGACACCAATATCGTATTTCCGCCCAAACGCATGGACCACGAGCCGAATTGCGTGTTCAAGGATACCAACCCCGACTGCCCCGACTCCCAAAGATACAAGATGGTCGCGAATCTCCACCCGCCGGGACAGAAGAGGGGAACTTATGTGGCGGCCTCATCCGACGGTCTTCATTGGAAACTGATGAAGGATTCTCCCGCCTTCCGCCCGAGCGATACCAATAACATCTGCTTTTACGACCATCGAATCGGGAAGTATGTGGGATACGTGCGCGTCTGGGACCCGGAACGAAAGGTGGGCCGGTGCGTCTTTGATGACATCACGGACTGGGGCAAAGAAGAAATCGTCTTTTCTTACGATCGGCGGGATGAACAGGGACTTGATCCGCAACTCTTCTCCGCAATGGACTTTTACACTTCCGCGGCCATCAAGTATCCGCACGCTGAAAACGTCTACCTTATCTTCCCGTCAGCGTACTACCATTACCAGGAAGCTGCCGCGCGCCGCATGGGCTCCGTGAGTCCCAGGAACGACGGCCCCCTCGATATCCAATTTGCTTCCAGCCGGGATGGCGTCGCTTGGACGCGTTTGGACCGCAGGCCGTTTATCAGCCGCGGCGTGGCCGGAGGTTTTGCCAGCGGTTACGCCTATATGGCTTCAGGGATCATCAGCCGGCCGGAAGAGATTTGGCTTTATTACGCCGTTTCAGACCATACCCATGGAAACTACGACGTGGCGCGCGATAAATTCGTCGGCACGATTACCAGAGCCCGCCTGCGCAGGGATGGGTTTGTATCCGCGGATGCCGACTACGCGGGCGGCGAATTGACGACTCCTCCCTTGCTGTTTTCCGGGCGCCAGCTGAACTTGAATGTCGATACCGGCGCGGGAGGATGCGCGCGCGTCGAGATTCAGCCGGAAACGGGCCTTTCCATCGAGGGATTCTCAGCCGGAGATTGCGACCCCATCAACGGGAATTTTATCCGCAAAACTGTTTCATGGCGCGGCAAGAGCGATCTGAGCCGGCTCGCCGGAACACGCGTCCGGCTTCATTTTGTGATGAACGATACCAAGCTCTATTCTTTCAAGTTCGACTGAGCGGCAAAGCCCGCGTGGTTTTGGCCGCGCAGGACGAGCGCTCAACGCGCAAAGTCTGCTTCGGCGGATAAGCGCCTGCCCCGTTGCTGCATCGGGGCAAGATGTTTCGCTATCTTTGATGGTATTCTGGATGTTCGGCATTCGCAGTGAACCTTCGATGTGAAGACCGAGTCTTTTGTTCGAGCGTCAAACATCTGAGCAGGGGGAATGATGATCTGGCCTGGAAATTTCGCATTAGGGTTCATGCTGGAAGGCGGCAGCAGCCTTGCAGGCGGCGGTAAAACGCCAAAAACCGGAATCACAAAAAGCGTGTTCGGCAAAATGCCGGACGGGCGGAAAATGAATCTTTATACGCTCCGGAACAGGAACGGCATTCAGGTGGAAATTACGAACTACGGCGGCAAAATTGTTTCGCTTTGGGTTCCCGACCGCAACGGAAATCTGGCGGACGTCGTTCTCGGCTTCAACAACCTGGCCCCCTATCTCGGCAACGAACCGCATTTCGGCACCTTGATCGGCCGGTTTGGCAATCGCATCGCCGGCGGCCGCTTTACACTCGAAGGCGTAGAGATTCAGCTTCCGCTGAATCGCCCTCCGAACACCCTGCACGGAGGCATGGAAGGGTTTGACAGAAAAGTCTGGACAGCGCGCGGGATCCCCGGGAATCCTCCCGGGATCGAATTGACGTACGTAAGCCCGGACGGCGAAGAAAAGTTTCCCGGCAACCTCGCGGCAAAGGCCGTCTACACGTTGACAGACTCGAACGAACTCCGGCTCGATTACACGGCAAGCACGGACAAAACGACGATCGTGAATCTGACCAATCACTCCTATTTCAACCTGGCTGGCCACGGCAACGGAGATATTCTGGGCCACCTCATGATGATCAATGCCGACCAATTTACTCCCACTGATTCCGCGCAAATCCCCACGGGCGAGATTCGCAGCGTGGCCTCAACCCCCTTCGATTTCCGCGAGCCGACCGCAATCGGCGCGCGAATCGATCAGGACGACCCGCAATTAAAATCCGGCAGAGGCTACGACCACAATTTTGTGCTGAATCACGACGGACACGATTTGGCGCTGGCGGCGCGCGCCGTCGATCCGACATCAGGCCGCGCCATGGAAGTCCTGACCACCCAGCCGGGAGTCCAGTTCTATACCGGGAATTTCCTCGACGGCAGCCTCCGCGGCAAGGAGGGTAAAACCTATCCGCGCAGATCCGCATTCTGCCTGGAAACGCAGCACTTTCCCGACGCTCCCAACCATCCCAATTTCCCCTCGACCGTGCTCAAGCCCGGCGAGACCTATCAGGAAACGGCTATCTTCCGGTTTTCCACGACGGCGTGATCCGTGCCGGTGTCCGTGCCTTCGTGGCGCACCATTTTCCCCGCGACTCGATTGCAAATCAAGGACTCGTCAAGAAGGAGTTACTCGGAGAAAATCCTCTTCAGCCGGTCGCGGACGCTCCGATAATGCGGATAGCTTTTTTCCGCCTCGCGAAACGCCCGGGAATGCACCACCCGGCGTATGCCGCGGCGCTCCAGCGGAAAGCGGATGTGAAGCATTTCATGAAAGACCAGATACTCGACCACGTCGCCGGGAACTGAGGGCGAATCGAGGCTCCTGCTGATCGTAATCGTTTTGTGCGCCGGGTCGTAATGCCCCAGCACGGTCCGTGAGCGGCCCACGCTCCAGCCAATCCGGTTGCAGGAAAGCTCCTGTTTGAAAAACCGCTCATTCACGCTGGCAAATATTTTTTCCAAATCGAAGTGCCGGCCTTGCGGCGAAAGCAAGCGGATGCGCCCGCGCTTGCGCCGGGCTTCATCAATCTGGCGGCGAACCGCCGGCTCAAAGATGTAAGCAAGATAGCACTCGCGCGCCTCCACAGAGGCTTGGCGCCGGAAAAGCTGCGTCAGTAGAAGCTCGGCAAGAGCCTCCAGCACAAGGGGCGGCGCTTCCTGCAAAATATCGGAAATCCGAACCTTCGCCCGGTTGCCGGTCAAGTTGATGTTGCTGCGGAGGCTTGAAAACGGCTTGTATTCGATATGGAAATCCGGCACGGAACGCCGGATGCCCAAGCGCCGGAAGACCCGGGCGAATACAAACTCGGGCGTTGTGGAGGGATGGAGGGACAAGGCCAATTGTTGTGGTTTATCCGACAAAGGGCTGACTCTCAACGCAACCTTAATTCTCGCCGCAGTCTCCGGCGCCATCTTTCTTGCGGGAATGCTTCCTCAGTTTTTTTTCTTCCTGCTTGTTGAGCTTCTCTTCTTCCTTGTTTCGCTTCGCTGCTTCTTTGCGAGCCTGCTTGAGGGCTCGCGCCTCAGCCTTCACATCGCGCTTCATCGCGGGGAACTTTTTCTCCTGGACGGCTAAGGCCTGGGTCGCCCCGTCAATCGTATCGTTCAAATTTGCAATAGCGTCACGCAGGGAGCCTGAATCTTCGCGGACATCGGCGTAACTCCGAAAATGTTGAAGCTGTTGCAGTTGCCTGGGACCCTCGCTCAAAAGCCGGCGCAGACCGCTGCGCATGTCGCCGTTATGGTCAAATTGATACTGAATCCAATCCTTCAACTCGTTGTCGATTGAAATATATTGCTGAAGCAGTTCGCCGGCCTGGCTGCCGGCATTCTCCGGAGCTTCGGGAGACGTGTTTTGCAATCCATCAATGCGATTCAAGCGCGCCTGAGCAATTGAAAGGTAAACCTTGATGCGGTCTGAGGGATCCTGCGCGTCGCGCAAGCGGTTCCGCTCGGCGGAATTCAGAGGATCACTCTGCTGTGCAAAGGCCTGGGGAGCCGCCAGCAGCACAAAAACCATCAAACTGGACTGCAAAGCTCGGTAGAAACTGTTCATGCCTCAGCAGCTGGTTCAGCGGCCAGCAAAACGCTCGATCGGCCCGGCTTTCGGGATTTTTGGGGTGGCTTTCCGGGCGGGAAAAGAGCGCCCAACACCTGGCTGTGAATCTCGCTGCTCTCCTTCGCAATTTCCTCGATGGAAGCGTTTTCAGGATACGGAACTCTGTGCCGAAGGTCATTGAGCAGGCGTCCGTCCTCCCGCAGACCGATCTCAAGATCTTTGTACGCCTGGAAATGCTTGGCGACTCCCCGCCGCGAGCCTTGCAGGGTCTTCCAGGATGCGTTGATCTGCTCCCGGTATTCCTGGAGGAGCATCCGTCCTTTCTCAAAATCGTTGTGGTCGTAGGATGCGATGGCGGTAAGCAGCTTCATCCTGGCCAAGCGAATCCGCAATCGCGCTTTTTTGCCGGGATTCTTTTCCCGCTCGATCTTTGCCACAAGCTTCTCTTCTTTTTCTTTGCTCGGTCGGGACTCCCTGTGGAACGCAAAGCAGGGCGCCTGTCCCCAAACGACAAAGGAGAGGAGCGCAGCGCCGAGAAAAGCTTTCGAGTTCATCACAGACATTATAACGACAACGGACGTCCCATG
>JAJYHU010000083.1 GCA_021784615.1 Acidobacteriota bacterium
TCCCGTCAAGGTTCCGGCCGGAAAGCAGGCGGCCAGCGCCGCGGTGCTGTCCGCGTCCGGCCGCAGTTTTCCTTTGATCAAAGAAACCAGGTGCATCACGTGCGAGTAGCGTTCCACGAACATGACGCGCTCCGGGCGAACCGAGGAAAACTCCGACACGCGGCCGACGTCGTTGCGGCCGAGATCGACCAGCATGATGTGTTCGGCGCGTTCCTTTTCATCGGAAAGGAGGTCCGCCGCCAGGCGTTTGTCTTCCTCCTCGGTTTTGCCGCGCGGCCGGGTTCCGGCGATCGGACGGTATTCCACCTCGCGGCCCGTCACCTTGACCAGCATTTCGGGCGATGACCCAAGCACCGTTGCGTCCCCGAGTTGAAGGTAGTACATGTAAGGCGAGGGGTTCACCACCCTCAGCGCGCGATACACCTGGAAAGGCGGTACGCGGACGGGAACCGTCAGGCGCTGCGATAAGACCACCTGGAAGACGTCGCCGGCGCGAATGTATTCCTTGCCGCGGTCCACCATCTCCACGTAGCGCTTTTCCGGCATGTTCGAGCGGATCTGAAGCTTTCCCTTGGGAGCGCGAACGCGGGCCAGACGCAACGGCCGCGCCAGCTTTTGCTCCAGCCGGTCGAGCTCGCGAGCGGCGGCATCGTATTTGGCCCGGAGGCTGCCCGGGTCCTCTTCCGTCAGCACATTCGAGATCAGGAACAGGCGATGCCGGACGTGGTCAAAAGCGACGAGGTTCCGGAAATACATAAAAACGGCGTCGTCGATTTCAACATCGGGTTCCACTCGGGCGGGCAACCTCTCAAGCTGGCGCACGGCCTCATAGGAGAGATATCCCACGGCTCCGGCCGTGAAGGGCGGCAGGCCGGGCAGCACGACCGAACGGTATTTTGATCCCAGCCGTCTTAAGAACCCGAAGATGTTGCCGGTTTCCTCAATTTTCTTCCGCCCGCGAGCCAGAGTGATGCGATCCCCGCGGCAGGAAACCACCTGGAAGGGATCAACGCCGAAAAAGGTGTAACGGCCAACCCGTTCTCCACCTTCCACGCTCTCCAGCAGAAAACAGTGTTGTGAACCGTCTTTCCCGCGGGCCGGCGATCCCTTGAAGGCTTGCGGAACGAGCCTGAGGAAAGCGGACACCGGGCTGAGAAGATCGGCCACGATGGTTCGGTATAGAGGCACGACGGTGCCCTGACGCGCTAAGCGCCGGAATTCTGAAAAACTAGGAGTTGTTTCGGCCATAGTGGAAACTCGAAGGAAAGTACGCTGTTATCCTCAAAAAACTGTCACCGCCTCAGGAATGTCGTTTTTCGCTGACGCGCTCTACGATCCTTTTGATGGCGCGCCGCCCGCCGGGCTGGCTAATAGCGGCTGCGAGCGTTCATCCAGAACTTCGCGGATGATAGATTTCAACTGTTCACGATCCTGCTCGGAGCGGACCGTAAAGGGCTTGCTTGCCTCTCCAAAGTAGACACTCCGGTGCGGGAAGGGAATTTCGATGCCCAGTTCATCGAATTTCTTCTTAATGCGCCGGTTCATTTCCCGTCCCACCGTCCATTGCTCGATGGGCAGCGTCTTAATGCGGGCTTTAATAACCACCGCTGAATCGCCGAAGGAATCAACGCCCAGCACCTCCAAAGGGGCCAGGATAAGGGACTTGTACTTCTCCTCTTTCATGATATCGTCCGCGACCTGCTGGACGACTTCGATGACGCGGTCGGTGTCTTCCTTGTACGCAACGCCGATATCAAAGACGTAATAAGAATATTCATGCGTCATGTTGGCGAGGGTTGTGATGCCGCCGTTCGGAAAAACATGAATGGTTCCATCCATGCCGCGGAGCACGATTGTCCGCAGGTTGATCTGCTCCACCAGGCCGCCCGTCCCGTTGATGATCGCCACGTCGTTGACGTGGATTTGATTCTCAAGCAGCAGGAACAGGCCGGAAACCAGGTCCCGGACAAGATTCTGGGCCCCAAAGCCCACCGCCAGGCCCACCACTCCGGCGCCGGCCAGGAGAGGGCCCAAGTCAAAACCCGCTTCCTTCAGCGCTATGATGATGGCGACGATCCAGAGGACCACCACAACCGTTTTGCGGAACAGGCCGCTGAGGGTTGCAGCGCGTTTTTCCATCTCAATGTCTGCGCGGCCGCGCCGCTTCATGTTCTCGACGATTTGTTCCCTGATTTTGGGAATCGATTTGTTGAAGATTTTGTCCGCGATGAAGGCGCCCAGCAGGATGGCCATGATGCGAACAAGATGATCCATGAGTCCGTACAAGCGGGACACTGAAAAATCGTTAGGTATTGAAATTAGAAACATACCAAAACTCACTTACAGGATTTCATGGATTGCGCCCCGTTGCCCAATTCTGGAAGCTGGGGGACACGAAGTTGAGGGCACTTGAACAACTTAAGGCCTTCGGCCTGCGGATGTCAAACCGCGCCGGCAATGGGTATTGGGTTGGGAGCCGTAGCGGCGAGTTTACCTTGCCAAATGGCGGCGTAAAGCCGCCTCTACGTCAAACTAACCCGCCACCTGGCAATTGTAAACGCAACGCCTGCGGAGATTTTCGATGATTCGCCGCAGAGGCGCGGATGACGTCCAGCAATTTGTCAGGGAAGCGATTGCACCGGCCGAGCGCGCGCTCAGGCGGAGTGGTTGATCGTTTGGCGAACGGCCTGTTCCATCAGGGCGGATGGAGCCGACTGGCCCGTCCAGATTTCAAACTGCCGCGCCCCTTGCGCCACCAGCATCTCGATTCCGGAGATGGTGACCAGTCCGCGCCCGCGAGCGTCGGAGAGGAAACGCGTTTCCAGGGGGTAATAGATCATGTCAAAAACCACCCGGGCCCGCAGCCGCGCAAGGTCGATAGGCGAGGATTCCGTATGTGGAGGCATTCCTACAGGCGTGGCGTTGATGACCGCGTCGACGTCCAGGTTGTCGGCGCTATCCCAGGGGATGGCTTGAGCGCCAACACAGCGAGCGAGCCTGCGCCCCACGGCTTCGCGCCGGGCGGCGATGAGAATATCAGCGTTTTTGGCGCGCAGCGCGTAGGCCGCCGCCCGCGCGGCGCCGCCTGCGCCGAGGATCAGGATGCGGCTTCCTTCAAGCCTCAGCCGCTTGGTCAGAACTTCAATGACGGCCGCGGAGTCCGTGTTCCATCCCATCCATTTGCCCCGCCGGATGGCCACGGTGTTGCACGCGCCAATCTCCGCCGCCAGAGGGTCTACCCAGGAAAGCTTGCGCATGATGGCCTGCTTGAAAGGCATCGTCACGCTGAATCCTGCGAATCCCAGCGACTGCACGAAATTGAGGAAGTCGCTCAAACGCTCCGTCTCACAGGGCAAATACAAGGCATTGATGTGCTTGGCCTGGAAAGCGATATTTTGCATCACGGGTGAGAGCGACATGGATGCCTTGGTTCCAACCACCCCGAACAATTGAGTGTGTGAGTTCAGATGCTCAATGCGATAAACTCCCCGCATGATGTCCGCAGGAAGTTGTCCGCCTGCAACCTCGGCGTGGTTTCCGACCGAGGCATACGTGAAGGGGCAACCCCACCGCAAGGCCAGCACGCGGGAAGAGATTCCGGACCCTCCCATGGCGTGAGCCACCAGCATCGGACGGCGCTGCCGGTGCGCCTTCAGCAATTTATAAATCTTTAAGTTATCCTGAAGGTTTCGCGCGGAACTGGCGATCTTGACCACCTCAACCGGCAGGCGCGCCAGCTTGCGATAGACTGCGCCTAGAGCAGGCGTTGTGTGGTAATTATGATAGGAGACGATCACCTTGGATGAGGCAAGCTGCTTGATCCAGCCGTTCCGCAAGGCCCCGACGGATTCGATTTCGATATCGACCCATTGACACCCGGCCCGGGAGGCTGCTGCCAGAATATCGAGTTGCTCGTTGGCCGACCCCGGAAACCGCCCTCCCGCCGCTAGGCGGCGGCACGTGGCGATGGTATGCGGGTAGTGCAAACGGGAAAGCATTTGATGGAGTTCAGGCTCAAGCTGGTCGTAATTACCAAGATAATCCAGGCGAAGTTCAAAGCCCAGAGATGGCGATGCGCCCAGGGAAGAAATGTACGTTTCAACAGCGTCCAAGCTAGTCGCTGGGAGACTCACAAAGATGTGGGGGAAAGCGGATTTTGCCAAATTTTTTTCCGGTACAGCCAACCTTTCTTAACGGCAAATGCCTTATTATAAAGCATTTGCAATAAATCAGGCAAGAAGATTATTAGGACGCTTTTCATTTGCCCTCTTGCGCGGGGCTCTCGATGGTTCCCAATGCTTTCAGCAACAAAAACACGGTCCTTTGGCAAGCCGGGTTTGATGGCTGCGATCCTGCTCATATACAATGGGTTAGGCCTTCTTGCGCAAAGGTTTTATGCTCAACCGCCAGGGAATGCCGTAAAATCCTGTAATGAGGTGGGCTATTAAAAGGCTCTTCATCCTTGTCGCGCTTTTTGTGTTTGCGGCTTCCCCGGCTGAACCCTCCGCAAACGCCGCGAGCCGCCTTGATTGGACGAAGTATCAGAATGCCACTGTCCGGCTTATGCAGGATTACCTGCGGATCAATACTTCCAACCCTCCGGGGAACGAGCTTGCGGCGGCTGATTTTTTCCATCACCTCTTCGATGCAAACGGCATTCCCAACACAATTTTTCCCTTGGTGACCAAACGCGCGGACATTTACGCCATCCTCAAGGGCGATGGGAGCCTGCCACCGATCATTCTGCTGAATCATATGGACGTTGTCCGGGCGGCTTCCCGGGCTTGGAAGGTTCCGCCTTTTTCAGGAGAAATCCTGGACGGAGCGATCTATGGCCGGGGATCTCTGGATATGAAGGATATCGGGTTGTTGCAGGCAATGGTCATGGTGGTGGCGGCCAAAGAACACCTCCATCTCAAGCGCGACCTGATTTTTCTTGGGACTGCGGATGAAGAGGTTGGCGACCTGGGCGCCAGGTGGTTTCTGGCCCATCATGCCAATTTGCTCCGCCAGGCCGCGTACCTGCTGACGGAAGGCGGAACGACGGTGGCCTATCCCGGTCAAGGCGCCATCTATGGGATTGACGTCGCGGAGAAGGCTCCGTTTTGGATACGCGCCACAGCCAACGGCCGCGGAGGCCACGGGTCCATTCCCATTCCTCGCTCGGCGCCCAGTCGCCTGGTGGAGGCCATGCGCCGCGTTGTCCGGTGGCAGCCTCCCATCCACTTGCTGCCGCTGGTTGAACAGTACTTCCACCAAATCGCCCCATTACAGAAAGAGCCCTTGAAAGACGATTTCTTGAACATTCGCCAATCGCTCGAAGCCCCGGGCTTCCGCGATACTCTTTCGGGCGACCCGGATTTTGATTACCTGTTGCGGGACACGGTGTCGCTAACCGTTCTCCATGCGGGCGATCAGACCAACGTCATCCCCGATACGGCTTATGCTGAACTCGACGTCCGTTTGCTGCCGGGCGACGCCCCCCGGGGCTTCCTGGCCCAACTTCGGAGCGTCATCGGCGACCCCGGGATTAAGCTCGAACCCATCGCGCCATTCAGGAAGCCCAATTCTTCCCCCACCACGACGATGCTCTACCGGGTGATTGAGGAAGTTGTCCATAGGCACAACCCTCAGGCGGTTGTGGCGCCGGAGTTGAACAGCGGTTATACCGAAAGCCAGATGTTCCGGCCGCTCGGGATCACTGCTTATGGATTCAACCCGGTCTGCGTCACTCCGGAAATGGAACAGACCCAGCACGCTCGGAATGAGCGAGTGCCGGTCGAGCAGTTGCGGCAAGGGTTGCAAGTGCTTTTTGAGGTGGTGGCGAAGGCGGCCAACCAATGAAGCGTGAATATCCTAAGCAGCCGATCGTGGGCGTGGGAGGCGTGGTCATAGAAGGCGACCGCGTTCTGCTGATCCGGCGGGGCCGGGAGCCCCTCAAAGGCGAGTGGTCGATTCCCGGCGGAATGCTTGAACTGGGGGAAAGCCTGGCAGACGGCGTGCAACGCGAGGTCAGGGAAGAAACCGGAATGGAAGTGGAGCCTCTTGAAATCGTAGCGGTGTTTGACCGCATTCAAAAGGACGGGTCGCGCATCCAATACCACTACGTTATTGTCGACTACATCTGCCGCCGCATCCGAGGGCGTTTGCGGTCCGGAAGCGACGTGCTTGACGCCCGCTGGGTCAAACGAGATAACCTGCCGCTATATTGCCTTACGCCCAAAGCCGTTTCCGTCGTCGCCGACGCCTTCAAGCTCGCCAAAAAATCCCGGAGACCGCGGGCCGCTCTTCAAAAAAATAAACAGGTTTCATAAGGCGCTCGCTCAGGAATTTTCGATTGCGGCGCCGCAAAATGAATAACCCCTGGCCTTGCCGGAGCGGCAAGGCCAGGGGCCGGATACTGACTTAGGATTGGCTTCCCTGGATCTAACGGGAAAAGGCGCTGCCTAGCGCCGTTCCATTCTTCCTCTCATCGCTAGCGAGAGGCCCTTACAAACCAACACCAGCGAGCGCCTAAGCCTCAGCACCCTCGCTACAGTTACAATCAATTTGCACGGATCACCTCCTTTCTAGCTTGGTTCAGATATTAAGAGCCTCCGGCGGCCGAGTCAAGAAAAAATCCGCTCCCTTCCGAACCGAACTGA
>JAJYHU010000002.1 GCA_021784615.1 Acidobacteriota bacterium
CGTAATCTTTGGCGCTACATGGCGGACTCCGAGCCACGCGAGGTAAACAACCGGCAACACACCGCCCACAATGAACAAGGCGTCGCCGGGTAGCCGCAGCCACTCAATCAAGGCGTTCAAATGGCCTGTCAGGTACTGGAGCGTGCGCGCGTCATAATAGCCGTAACGCACGGAGTGGTACAACTGGATGACGCCGAGCGGAAAGAGCGAGGCAAAACACATCCAGGCCAAGCCGAGGTTGAGAGACCAGAAGCTGATTTTGGCCGCGCGATCCGACCAGCGATCCTGAGGAATCATATAGCGCAGGCAGAAGAGCGCGAGGCCCACCGCCAGCATTCCGTAAACACCCATCATGGCCGCATGCGCGTGGTTGGCGGTCAGCGCCGTTCCGATTTCATAGTAGGAGACAACCGGGAGGTTGATCAAAAAACCGAAAATGCCAGCGCCCAGGAAGTTCCAGAAGCCGACGGCGGCGAGAAACATCACGGCCCAGAAATGTGGGAAAGGCGACTTCGATCTTGCGCTCTGCTCAGCGCCCAACTGCAGGAAGCTCCACGCTTCAAGCGTCAGGAATGTGAGAGGAATGACTTCAGCGGCTGAAAAGAAAGCGCCCAACGCCATGTGAACGGCCGGTTCACCAGAAAAGTAAAGGTGGTGCATCGTGCCGATGACGCCGCCGGCGGAGTAGAGCAGGATATCCAGATAAACCATCGTCAGCGCCACGCGTTCGTGCACCACTCCCAGAAGCACAAATATATAGGCTACAATGATGGTGGTGAAGAGCTCCAGAAAGTCCTCCACCCACAGGTGCACAACCCAAAACCGCCAGAAGTCCGTCGTGGTGAATGCCTCATTCGGCCTGGCCAGCAAACCAACTGCATAAAAAGCCGGAATCGACAAAGCGGAGAAGAAGAACAGCCACGGCAGGTTGCCGATATGTTCGGTGCTCAGTCGCCCGCGCAACCCTCGGAAGAGAATAATCACCCAGAAAATCAGGCCGATCGTCAGCAGTATCTGCCAGAAGCGCCCCAGGTCCAGGTATTCAAAGCCCTGATTGCCAAACCAGCTCCAGAGATGGTGAATCCAGCCTTCAATCCCAGCATACTCGCCAATCAGGCTTCCAAATACCACGATGGCGAGCGCTCCGAGAAGACCGTAAGCGAGCCAATGCTGCCCTTTGGGCTCGCGCTTGGTAATCATCGGGACAAGGAATATGCCGGCAGCCAGATAGGAGGTCGCCACCCAGAAAATCGCAAGTTGGACGTGCCACGTCCGGGCGATATTGAAAGGCAGAATGCGAGCGAGGTCGAGTCCGAAAAAACTGGAAATGTCAGCGCGATAATGCTGTGACGCGCCGCCCAGCAACGTCTGCACCAGGAAGAGCACGGCCATGACCAGGAAAAAGTATGCTGTGGCACGCTGCGCGGGCGTCAGGCTTACCGAGTCCGGGGGACGAAAGGATACAACGGCTTGCTCGCGCCCATGCCAGCCGAGGAAGTTCCACCGGCCGAAAGCCGCGAGCAGCAGACCGATGCCTCCCAGCAGCGCGATCAGCGAAAGCACGCTCCAGACAATCGCGTCGGCAGTGAGGTGGTTCCCTACCAATGATTCGGACGGCCAATTGTTGGTGTAAGAGTATTCCAGGCCAGGCCGCAAGGCGGCCGATGCCCACGCCGACCAACTGAAAAACGCCGTGAGATCTCTGATCTGCTGCGGATCGGTGATGGCTTTGGGGCGCAGGCCAAACCGGGTGCTGGGCTGGGAGAAGAAATCCTGGTAATGGCCCTGAAGGTCCTTGAACGCGTTGGCTTGAGCGGCCGTATATTCCAAAGTCCCTGTCTGCGCATTGTAGCGATTCGTCTTGAAATCTATGATCGTTTGGGCGTGAGCCCGGTCCGAGGCCGATCCCCCGTATTGATCCAGAGCGATGAGCGCTGCGCGATGAAGATAATCAGCCGTAAAGTCCGGCCCAAGATAAGCTCCGTGGCCGAAGATTGAGCCGTACTCCATCAGGCCATTGCGGAGGAAGGTTTCCTGCCCGCGAGTGATGTCTGACCGCGTAAAAAGGACCTGGCCGGAGGGATCAACAACCTTAGCCGGAATCGGAGGCTCGCTGGTGTAGGTTCGGTAGGCCAAAAGACCCATTACAAAAAAACCAAACAAGAAAACGATGACGATGGCTTGGCCCCACTTGCTTGAAACCATCAGGCTGCGTTTGGTTTTTACGTTCATCGATTGCCTCCTCGCGTCTGTTCTGATCGTGCGCCCGGGATAAGAATGAAAATCTCTAATAACATTGCCGGAAGCCGGAGACTGCGACTTAAGTCACACCGACAGGAGCTGGAAAGCTAAAATTAGACCTTCAGAATGAATTGTCAAGCGGTATGTTGGATCGCATTTTTACAGAACGCAGGGTTTAAAAATATGTCCGGTGGGATATTGAGTGCGCTAACGAAATTCTCATGTCATCAGGCTTCGTAGATTTCGATGGGCAGTCCGTCGGGGTCCTGGAAGAAGGTGAATTTTTTGCCGGTGGTTTCGTCCACCCGGATGGGTTCCACTGCTACACCTTTTCGCACGAGGTCTTCGGCGGTCTGTTCGACATTGTCGACTGCAAAGGCAAGATGGCGCGGACCGCAAGCTTCCGGGCGTGTCGGACGTTTCGGCGGGTTAGGGAAAGAAAAGAGTTCAATCTGATATTCGTTCCCGACCATCAGGTCCAGCTTCCAGGAGTTTCGCTCGCGGCGGTAAATCTCCCGCACAACCTTGAGTCCCAGCGTATGGACGTAAAAGTCCTTTGACCGCCCGTAATCTGAGCAGATGATTGCAACATGGTGGATTCTTTTGAGCATAGGGCGTTCGCAAGTTCTTGCGCATGGAGCGCAACGCCATGTTAGCACTTCGGGAAGATTGTGAGGCAGGAATGGAATCTTCGGAACGAAACTTTTCTTCCCGCTTCTAGGCAGGACTGCGGGTGACTCGAAAGCCCTCGATGAAGGCAATTGAGCGTACGGATCGCTAGCGGCTGTGAAAATGGAGAGTCGAGGATTGGTGCGGAAGGGGGGACTCGAACCCCCACGGTCTTGCGACCGTCAGCCCCTCAAGCTGGTGCGTCTGCCAATTCCGCCACTTCCGCATGGGAGGTAAATCGGGTGAACTTGTGTTGCGATGCAAGCCATTGCATCCGTTGGGTTCCCGTTATTTCTTGGCCGGCGCGGCCGGAGCCGTTTGGGTTTGCGCGGGCGCATTTTGCAATACGGAACTGGACGAGCTTTTCGTCGCCCAGATCGCCAGCGTAACGCACGTCACCATAAAAATAGCTCCCAAGACCCAGGTAACCTTCGCAAGCGTCGAAACCGCACCCCGGGGTCCGAAGGCCGCTTGGCTCGATCCGCCAAAGGCCGCCGCCATATCAACGTTCTCTCCGCCCTGGATGAGAACCACGATAACCAGCAAAATGCTCACCAGGATCTGAACAATTGTCACGGCCGTAACCATAAAACTTCCTCTCGATCTTGCTTCAGGCTCTCGGCCCTCTTAGGCCGACGGATAATTGATAATTGCGGCGAAGGAGTCAACGTTCAAGCTGGCTCCGCCCACGAGCGCCCCGTCGATTTCCTCTTGAGCCATCAGCCCGCCAACATTCTGCGGCTTGACGCTTCCACCGTAAAGAATTCTGACTGCGTCCGCCTGCTCGTCACCAAATTGGCCGGCGGACAGCTTCCTCAAGTACGCGTGACTTTCTGCCGCCATCTCCGGTGTTGCGGTTCGGCCCGTGCCTATCGCCCACACTGGCTCATATGCCATCATGATACGGGAAAACTCCAGAGGGGTCAACCCTGCGAAGCCGCCCAGGAACTGGCGTTCGAGCACCTTTTGGGTTTCCTCCCGCTCTCGCTCTTCCAGGGTTTCTCCCACGCAGACAATGGGCGTGAGTCCGGCTAAGAGCGCGGCCTTCAGCTTGAGGTTGACCTGCTCGTCGGTTTCGCCGTGGTCGTGCCGGCGTTCAGAATGGCCAATGATCACATGCGTACAGCCCGCATCAAGGAGCATTCGGAGTGAAATATCGCCGGTGTGCGCTCCTTCATTGTCCCAGTGGACGTCCTGGGCGGCGATGCCAATCCGGCTCCCTTTGGCTGCCTGCGCCGCTTCCGCCAGGGCTGTGAAGGGGGGAGCTACGACCACCTCGCAGTGGCCGACCTTCGCCACGCGCGGCTTCAGCTCCTCGATGAAAGCTACGGTTTCACCGCGCGTCTTGTACATCTTCCAGTTACCAGCAATTACCGGTTTTCGCAAGGTTCTTTTCCCCTAGTCGGTGTTGGCAGTAGGCTGAGGCAGTAGGCAGTGCGCTGGCCACATTGCTGCCCTCTACGCCAAGGATTTCACTTGCCATGTCTAGCCAGCTCCCTTAGCTGGTTTATGAGACGCTCCGCCTCATCTCGAGCAGATAAACGAACGACAGAATCCCACGTGTCTTCTCCAATAACCGAGTAGCCGCCTCTTAGTTGCTCTCGGATGCGCTCCTGAGGGATTCCGGTAATATGGGAGAGAACTCCAGCGCGCACCCACACGTCGAGCTTGCCGTCGGGGGAATTTTCACGAGCACCCGCCACATTAACGCCGAATACGATATTGCCGACGCTTCGATCTTTGTAGCGGAACGAACCTCCGTAAGTCCTCCGGGGCCGTTCCTCCCATACCTCCTGAAGGGCACGGCAGGCCACAACCATATCCTCTACGTGTCGGTCCTTCGCAACGGCCAACAGGCTTTCAACGCTCGGTTGCACTCCTTCACTCGATGGCCTCACGGTGCTCTCTGGTAGCAGGAGAGTACGAACAAGGACCTCGCGCTCCCCGCGAAGCCTTGCGTATTTGAGAAGGACGACATTGAATTCCACGGCATGTCGCTCTCGCAGGTAGTTCACGATCCTCTCTGCTGAAGCGTCGAGCCGCGACGCTACGATGACTATCTTATGGTTCTGCGGCAAAAGTTCCGACGGCACTTCAACGCCGAAGTGCCTTTCAAAAACTTCGGAGGGGTCGGCTTTCAGGTACTGCTTTGCATTGGCGAGGATCTCTTCTGGACTTGTGTCGTTCAGCCAGGAAGCGTAGTCTAGCGCCTGTGCCACTGCCTCCCGTGCCGACCTGTCCCGTTTCAGTTCGACTACTACCAGTTTCCCAGCCGCATCAATGCAAAGCAGATCCAAGCGTCCGACGCCGGGGATATCCCGCTGAAGATCGATCACCAGAAGCTCTTCACCAAGGATACCGGGAGCTTGGGTGATCCACGCCTCCAGTTCATCCTCGAGCCGGTGGTCAGCGAGAGCGGTGTCCTCGACGGGGCCAACCTTCCCGTCCGTGATTTCCCACATCTTGATTTCCGTAGCCACGCTCTGCTCTTCCTTCGGGCACGAAGCCTACGCGGACTGCCCACTGCCTACGGCTTAACGCGGGTGACACACTCGCCTACAGGCCGCTGCGATTCGGGGGCTTCGCCGCGTTGGCAGATCCGCGCGGAGCGAACTTTTCGGGATCAGCAATCATTACGTGCAACATTCTGCCAATCTCGTCGTATGCTTTCGTGAACTGCCGATGGCCTTCTGGGGCAAGATAGCCGCAATCCCGGGCAAAGTCGAGCCAAACGCCAGTTTCGGTTGCTTCAGCATCTGCATCCGCCAACTTGCTTGAAAACATGGCGGGGTATTGCCGCTTTCGGTATCCCTCGGCGATATTGGCGGCGACGGAGCGCGAGGATCTGCGAATCTGGCTGGTGAGTGAATAGCGCTCCTCCTTTGTAAATGACCGTGACCGCCGGAAGATATCCATCGCAGTCGCGTACGCCAACTAGTAAACTCGCAGTTCTCTGAAGCCACGGTTCGAGTTGTTTCTCGCTTCGCCCATCACTGGCCACTTATTGCTAACCGCCCACTGCCTTCTGCTTACCGCGACTGCCGACCGCCTACTGTTTTTCCGGCAGGGCTTCCACGCCGGGCAATTTGAGTCCTGACAGGAATTCGAGTGAAGCTCCGCCGCCCGTCGAAATGTGCGTGATCTTGTCTTCGATGTGGGCCTTATGAACCGCGGCCACCGAATCACCGCCGCCCACAATTGAAACAGCTCCCGATTCGGCTACAGCGCGGCCAACTTCCATTGTGCCCCCGGCGAACTGGTCGATCTCAAACACGCCCATCGGGCCGTTCCAGATAATCATTTTTGCTTTCTTAATCTCAGCGGCGTATTCGGCTCTCGTCCTGGGTCCGATATCAACGCCCAGGCGATCCGCAGGGATGTTGACGGAGTCGATCGTCTCCGCCTTGGGTGAAGCGTCCAGTTTGTCGGTCACCACATGGTCCACCGGCAGGCGGAAGTTCACATTCTTTTGCTTTGCCTGTTCCAGAAGCTCGCGCGCCAGGTCGAGCTTGTCCGCTTCACAGCGCGAAAGGCCGATTTCGAGGCCCTGCGCCTTGAGGAACGTGTAGGCCATGGCGCCGCCGATCAAGATGGTGTCGGCAAACTCGATCAGGTTTTGGAGAAACTTGATTTTGTCTGAAACTTTGGCGCCGCCCACGATCGCCACGTAGGGGTGCTGAGGATTCTGCAAAGCTTTGCCCAGGTATTCGAGCTCCTTTTCC
>JAJYHU010000046.1 GCA_021784615.1 Acidobacteriota bacterium
TTTTTTGAGGAACGAAGCTAGGAAGTTGTTGAAAACAAAAGAGGGCTGTGGAAAAAACAGCCAAAACGAACCGAAAACGAAGCTAAAACAAACCTAAGCAAGTTGTTGAAAACACATGAAGGCAGAAAAAACGAAGCTAAAACGGGGATCCTGACTGCACAGCCAAATTATTGAATTAAAGGACGGCAAAAAAAACCCAAAATTCGCCAGCGGCTTTAAGCCTCCTTTTGGCGAGCCAAGTTCACCGCTACGGCTCCAAGCCCGCTGTCCTCTTGACATGCCCAATAGCGCCCGGTATATTGGGGCAAGTTGCCGTCTCCCAGACATCCGGCAGTTCGCGTGAGTTCCGGAACCGCACATGCTTTCAAAAGCGCTCAAGATGGTTTCCGTTGGCGCCGTGGCTGTTCTCGCTGCCTTATGCCTGGCGGAAAGCCTGAAAGCCCAACGAGCGGCTGCCGAGTGCGCTCAGGCGCGCGCCGCCTCCGCAAGGGCGGACACAAGCGCGCCGGACGTCCTGCCGGCAGTCTGCAGCGTCATCATCCACCCGGAGCCAAACGGCGCCGCCACGGTCGATATCTCGACAAGCCGGGCCATTCCTTACCACATCATGAAGCTTGGCCATCCCAGCCGCCTGGTGGTGGATTTTGCAGGCGCCCGCAACGCCGTCCCGCGGCAACGCTACCAGGCGCAGTCGGCCGTATTAGCCAGGGTGCGCGTCGGCCAGTGGCGCGCCGCCCACCCGGCCGTGGTTCGCGTGGTGGCGGATATGGAAGGCTCGCCCGATTTTGAAATCCATCGCCAGCCATGGGGAGTGCAGGTTGAGTTGAAGCCTCGCGCCTCCCAAGCTGAGGTTGAACCCGTCACCAACCGCCCGCGCGGGCGGCGGCAAGGCCCACTCCGCCCGGCGGCCAGGAATTACTCACCAGGGTCGGAATTCTCCGTCCATCAATTCGCTGATTTGTCGGCCAGCCTGACGACTCCGGCGCTTCCGCCGCACGATCGTCTGGTTCCGCTGGTGAACAACGCATCTCGCCCGGTTGCGCGCCGGATGCCGGAAAAGTTGGCCGAGGTTTACGGGATCGCCATCAAGCCCAGCCTTGATGGGGAAACCCTGGTGGATATCGCGAGTTCAGAATCAGTTCCCTACCGCGTTTTCCAGCTTGTGAATCCGCTCCGCCTGGTGGTGGATTTGAAGGATGCGCGGAACGCCAGCCGGCGGGAAGTTTATCCGGCCGAATCGCCCGTCCTAAAGCGAGTCCGGATCGGACAGTGGCGGCAGGGAGACCCCGCCGTGGTGCGCATCGTGGCGGACCTGGAAGGTTCTCCCATGTTCGACGTGCATGCCCAGCAGCCCGGCATCCGCATTGAACTGAAACCGCGCCCGGCCCCTGGCGCGCTGGTCCGGAATCCCTTTGAGTTCCGGCACTCGAGCCCCAACGTCAGGGTCTCGATGCCCCAGGACCCGGCCTCCATGCCCAGGGCGCAAGCTCTCCCCGCCGCAGCAGCCAGCAGCGCCCCGCTTTTGAGCCTGAGGGCCCTCGGCTTCGTCGAGCAGCCTGACGTGGGAACCGAGGCGATCCTGGGCGATAGCCTCAGCGTCTTCGTTGTCCCCCCGGGAGGAGAATTCGAAGACCGCTTCCGGCTGCTAAAGATCACGGCAACGGCCGTTCAAGTCGAAGATATCACCAACCACCAGACGGCGTGGCTGCAATTCACTCCTTAGAAGCACTCGCCTTTTTGTCCGAATAAAACTCAGAGGCCCCCGCGGAAGGCTTTTCAGCGGGTGAAATAATCCGGCTCATTGCCGGGCTTCCACTTGATGTTGCACCCCAAGCTGGGCTTTTGGTCATCGGAAACCGGCTGGCCTGCAAGCACCGCATCAAGCGCCGCGCACAGGTCGGCTCCGGTAACAGGCCGGCTGTTTCCCGGACGGCTATCGTCCATCTGGCCGCGGTAAACAAGACGGCGGCTTCCATCAAAGAGATAGAAATCCGGCGTGCAGGCGGCGCCATAGGCTCTTGCCACTTCCTGGCTTTCATCGAAAAGATAGGGGAACGTCAGGCCCTTGGCCTCGCTCAACTCTGCCATCCTGGCCGGACCATCTTCGGGGTAACTTTGAACGTCGTTCGAACTGATCCCGACAATCGCCACGCCGCGGGATTGATACTCCTTGGCAAGCCGCGCGAACTCCGGCAGAACGTGCTGCACAAATGGACAATGATTGCACATGAAAACCACCAGAAGCGCCGAGGCGTCTTTGAAATCGTCGAGCGCCACGCTGCCGCCCTTGGAATCCGGCAGCCGGAAGTCAGGCGCTGCGGTTCCCAGCGGTTGCATTGTCGAAAGCGTGTTGGCCATCCGAACCTCCTCAACATGAACTGGACAAGTTGTCTACTATTTTAGCTCTTCCCGAACCCGCAAATCCAATCACGGCAGCCTTGGATGGGCGACGCCGCCAGGAGCAGGACTCTCTACCTGCAGTCGGAGGTTGGACGCATCCGGGAGCTTTGAACAGAATTCCGCCGCTGATGTTTCCAAGCCGTTCAAGTTTCCCGCCGCAATGCCGAACTTCTAGCAAAGGAAAGGTTTGCGTGATTTCCTCGCTCACGGTTGGATTTTTTTCCCGTCGCTATCGGGACAGGGGTGATGAGCAACAAAAGCGGCGCGGCCGCATAGCATGAGGAACCTTCGGAAGTCGAACGAGGCATTGGCCATGAATAGCAGGCCGCATCAACCGGCGATACAACAGAACCATCAGAAATGGATCCCAGATGAAACCAAAATTCCAGCTCAAGATTGAACCCCAAGGCACTCCCGACGCAACGATCAGCCGCAAAGCAGCGTGCGCCGGCGCCGATTTTCAAGACCTTCTCGCGCAGGGCGCCGCCATGATGGGAGAGGCAAAGGATGCGTCGGAAGCGCTCCAGAAGATCCTGGTGCTTCTCACCGAACGTATGTGGTTTGCCCACTCGGCAGTCTATTCAATTTCCACCACCGGCCGGACCTTCCGATGTGTCGTCCAAAGCAAGCCGGTGACTTCGCCTTCGGTCACCCCGTTCAGCAGGCTGGGCCTGTCTCCGCTGCGTCAGGCCGCCGAAAGCCGCAAGCCGGTTTATCTCACCGACGGACGCCAGGATCAGGTTCATGCGGAAGGCGCAAGGATCAAGTCTCTGTACGCCGTTCCTCTTATCCTGCGGGGCAAAGCGCACGGAGTCCTCTCTGTTCACACGTATGAAAGCGGCGCCATTGACGCAGCGTGCCGGGACTTGGTCGACCGGTTCGCGCTGCTGGCTTCTCTCGCCCTCGATCGAATTGAACGCGACGACGCCTCCCCCAAAGATAATCCCGTCCTCCAATCGATGTTCGAACAACAACAGTTTGGAGTGGCTCTGGCCGACTTGGACGGAACCATCAAGACAGCGAATCAGGCCCTGGCGGAACTGCTCGGCTATTTGCCCGCCGATCTTGCCGGAAAACAAATCGCGGAACTGGCTCCGGAAGACGCGCGCGCCATGTTGCGGGAAGCCGTGGAACAGGCAAGCGTCCAAAGCCCGCCTCCGACACTTCCTCTGCACCGCTATATCCGCAACTCCGGAGAAACCGCCTGGTGCTCCACAAGCTTGTCCGTTATCCCTCGAACCCACGGCAAGCCCGCGGTCCTCCTGATGCTTGTCGCGGACAGGAATGCGATGAAACAGGCGGAAGAAGCCCGGAGCCGTCTGGAAAGCGAACTGCTTCAAGCGCAGAAGATCCAAACCCTTGGAATGCTGGCGGGCGGAGTCGCCCATGACTTCAACAACGCGCTCGAAGTCATCATGGGGTTCGCCTCTCTTGCCCTCCTGCGCCTGTCCCCGGGAGATCCTTTGCACGAACCGCTCAAGATCATCGCCGATTCCGCCGCGGGCGCGGCGGCGCTGGCCCATGAACTTCTGGACGCCGCCCGCATTGACGAAGCCCACGCCGAACCCGTCGACGTCGCCGAACTTGTGAATTCGGTCGTCAATATCATCACCAGAACTTTTGACCGGAAGATCCGGGTGGAGCATCGCGTGGAAGCGCAGGCGCCCTACATCCGGGGATTTCGCGGCCGCTTTGAGCAGGCCATCCTGAACCTTTGCCTGAACGCCCGGGACGCCATGCCGGCCGGTGGCACGCTAGCGGTGGAGGCAATCACGGAAACCTTCGCCGCAAATGATCCCCGGCTGCCGGCTCACTACCCTGAGGGCGCCTACGTGCGCATCACGGTTCGCGACACAGGCGTGGGAATGAGCCCGCAGGTTATGGAACATATGTGCAAACCCCTCTTTACCACCAAAGCCCCCGGCCAGAACGCCGGATTGGGCCTGACGATGGTGGAAAGAATTATCAAGGAAGCTGGAGGGTTCATCTCGGCGGCCAGCGCTCCGTCCGAGGGAACGGAGTTTGCTCTTTACCTGCCCGCCGTTTCCACAAAAGAATCTTTTCGCCCTAAAAACCACGCCAGCCAGCTTGTCACAGGCCGGGGCACCGTCCTGGTGGTGGATGACGAGCCGCGCGTTCTCGACTTTCTGGAAAAAGGGCTGACCCGCCTTGGTTACAAAGTCCTATGCGCGGAAACCGGAAAGCTTGCGTGCGAAATCTATTCCAGGCGGTCTCAAGACGTTATTTGCGTTCTCCTCGACATGATCATGCCGGACATCAGCGGGATCGAAACTTACGGCTTGTTGCGGGACATTAATCCGGGGGTCAAGGTCATCCTCTCCTCCGGCTATAGTTCCGAGCGCGTCAAGCGCCAGGTTGAGGAAGCGTGCGGAGCGGACTTTTTAGGAAAGCCCTACACGCTTGAAACCCTGTCTCAGGCAATCCAAAAAGCGCAGCACAATTGACCTGAGCCAAGTCTTGCGGAGCAACCATGTCTGACAATTCGGACCCAACGCATGAACGCAAAGCTCAGGACTTGCGAATTCTCGTCGCAGACGATGATCCGGTCTCCCTACGAGTGCTTGAAGGATCACTTCGAAAATGGGGCTACCAGGTTCTCGTGGCAAAAGACGGCAACGAAGCTTGGCGCGCCCTTGCCGCGCCCTCCGCTCCCCAAATAGCCGTTCTTGATTGGATGATGCCGGGAATGGACGGGGCCACGATCTGCCGCAAAATCCGCAGCCGGTCCCGGGAACCGGTCATGTATCTCATCCTGCTTACGGCGCGGACCGATCATCTGGACGTGGTTTCGGGACTGGAAGCCGGCGCTAATGACTATGTGACCAAGCCCTTCCATCACGCCGAACTGCGCGCCCGCGTGGGCGTCGGAGCGCGTGTTCTGGAGCTGCAAAACAGGCTTGCTGAGCGAGTGTTCGATCTCGAACTCGCATTGAATCAGGTCAAGCAATTGCGGGGGTTGCTGCCCATTTGCATGTACTGCAAGCGCATTCGCAACGACAAAGACTATTGGCAGCAGGTTGAAACATACATCAGTGACCACACCGAGGCCGAATTCAGCCACGGCATCTGTCCCGACTGCTACGAAAAAGTCAAAGGCCAGCTTGAGTAGAAACCTTACAGAAAAGCGGAGGGTGCGATCGGCCGGCCGGAATTCTCCCGGCTCGCCTTTTACGAAGACCGCCATCTGCGCATGCCTCCTTTCAGCCGCAACCCTTGGGGGAATTTCACCTGGCATCTGGATTCGCAGCTGCGAGATCACAGTCCGCCCGGCATTAACCGGCGCCGCTATCGGATTGCCCCGCCAAGGCATCCTTGCCTATGCGCTCGGCGCCGTTCGCACGCCGTTCGGTTGGACTCATGGGCATTGGACCGACACGCTGGCGGTTGCAGCCGTTCTGGTCCTCCTTTCAATACTCTGGGCCGAAATCCTGCGGCGGCGCGTCCGCACGCAAACAAAACTCCTTCAGGAGTGGGCGCGGCGCGAAGTCGCACTCAAAGAAAAGTACGAGGAGCTTTTTGAAAACGCCTATGACGTCATCTTCACCCTGGACCTGGATGGAAAAGTAACTTCCATCAACAAAGCGGCCGAAAAACTCACCGGATTCACGCGCAACGAAGCTCTCGGAACCGGCATTATGCAGTTCATCGCCGAAGATTACCGGGAGCTGGCCCAAATGACCCTCAACCAGAAGCTGGAAGACCGCGCGCCAAACACCACCTATCTGGAGATCTGCAGGAAAGACGGCTGCCGCGTGCCGCTCGAAGTCAACAGCCGCCTCATTTATGAGAACGGGACGCCCATCGGCGTGCAGGGGATCGCTCGCGACATTGCCGAGCGGAAAGAAGCCGAAGCAATCATCAAGAGGAGCGCGGAACAGGTCCGCCTTCTCCTCGAGTCCACCGCCGAAGGAATCTACGGGCTGGACCTGAACGGTAAATGCACGTTCTGTAACGCTGCCGCAATACGGATTCTCGGATATGCCAGATCTAGCGACCTTCTCGGCAAAGAGATCCACGCTCTCATCCATCACACACGGCCAGACGGCGCCCCTTACCCGGCCGAGGAATGCCGGATTCATGAGGCCCACACGCGGGGAGCCCGGACCCACTGCGAAAGCGAGGTCTTTTGGCGGCGTGATGGAAGCAACTTCCCGGTTGAGTACTGGTCTTATCCAGTCCA
>JAJYHU010000223.1 GCA_021784615.1 Acidobacteriota bacterium
CGATCTTGAGGTAGGTCAGAACTTTTTCAACCTGGCTATCGGAAAGATCAAGTTCGTAGGGTTTCAGTAATTTGTGCACCGCGCGACTGGACAACATGCCACGATATTTTAGAATCCCGCCCTTAAACAATCAATGAAAAGCGGAGAAGGGCTGTGAGGCCATTGCCAAAAATGGCGGAACAGGCGAGTTCAGGCAAGGTTCCACGTGAAACCTTGGGCAGCACCCCGGCAAGAATGGGGTTGAGCGGACTGCTGTCCGCGCACAGCCGTATCCTATCCCCACAGGCAAAGCTATGTTTGCTTTAAAGATCATCTAAATAATCAATAATATGATAAATACAGTATTATTATTAATACAATGCTTCCAGCCGTTCGAATTCCGTCACCTGCGTGATGCTTTTTCACATCCTCCAAAATGCGGCCAAGCGTGTTAGTCTAGTGCGAAGAGGCAACGGCATGGACTCTACGGTCTTAACACCGCCAGCATCAAAACGCGGACACGGGGGCTACCCTCCGCCAGGAAAAGGAAACGATGGTCCGGGCCGCTCGGGTGGTTCAAACGGAGGCGGCCGCGGCCAGCCGTCGCAGGGGTCGCTTCCCCCGGGAGCGTATCGCATTGCGATTTGGATCGGGATCGTCTCGATCTCAGTGTTATTCCTGGCGCTGACAGCCGCCATGATGGTGCGCGCGGAGATATCGGCCGAATGGGTGCACACCAAAATTCCGTCGATCCTCTATTTCAACACTCTGGTTCTGGCCCTGAGCAGCCTGACGCTGGAGCTTTCGCGAAGGGCCCTCCGCAAGGAAGCGGGACAACGATTTATCGGATGGTTGTTAACTACGACGGCGCTCGGAATCACTTTCATCGCCTGCCAGCTTTTCGCCTGGAGGGAACTGGCTGCACGCGGGATCTACGTCACAACGAACCCCAGCAGTTCCTTTTTCTACGTGCTTACGGCGGCGCACGGAATACACCTGCTGGGGGGAATCCTCGCTTTGTTTTACCTTGTGCTGCGATCCCGAAAGATTATCGCGATTCCCCCCAAACGCATTGCCGTGCATATAACGGCCATTTACTGGCATTTTATGGACGTTCTTTGGATTTATATTTTAATCCTGCTGAAGGTGAAGCTTTAACCTAAGCTGAAACTCTTCTGGGTGCGCCACCTTAAGGGAAAGCGCCGTTGCAACCTCCCAATGCCGGCCACGGCGGCAACCCTTGGCCAGGCTGCAAGGGATGTCTTTGCTAAGAAGAGACACCCAAGACGCCCAGAAAGTGGTAGAATAACTCGTTTCATTGCCTGTTGGTGGCGGGGGCTCGTTAGCAGGCTTGATCATTTTATGGGGCCAACGTTCCGCTTCCCGAGTGGACGTCCATACGCGACGCTCTAAAGGCTTTCGGCGCGGAATTCTGATTCACTCGATCCTGACTGCTCGATTTTTCACCGCGACCTGTTTGCTTTCCGAATGCGCATCTGCATTGTTGGGGGCAATGAGGGTTTGGTTGTCGCTCAGCGCCTGAACCCGGCGGAAGGGCTTTGGTGATTTCCTGGCGGCATGCCAAACAGAATTGGCATGCGGGGCATGGGCGAGGCAGTACAGAATATGAAGGAACTTACCACCTCAGGGGTTATTCACAACAGCTTGCGTCAGGCCGTCGTTGCGAGGCTGCGGGACTATTGGGTCCTGACAAAGCCGGAAGTCAACTTGTTGGTTGTGATGAGCACTTTGGCGGGGTTTTACCTTGCCTGGCGCGGTCCTTTGAACGTTACTTTGCTGCTCAGCGCGCTCTTTGGAACTTTGCTGGTGGCGAGTGGAACTGGAACGCTGAATCAATATATGGAGCGGACCTCGGATTGCTCCATGCGGCGAACCGCGCGCCGGCCTCTGCCTGCGGCGCGTCTCTATCCCGCCGAGGCTTTGGTTTTTGGGATTTTGCTTTCCATCGGCGGAGGGGCGCTCCTTTGGTTTGAAGCGAACCCGCTGGCCAGCATTCTGGCGCTCCTGACCCTTGCAACTTATCTGCTGATTTACACTCCGCTCAAAAAGAAAACAGCCCTTTGCACGCTGATAGGCGCTTTTCCTGGCGCCATGCCGCCCTTGATCGGCTGGGCTGCGGCGCGCGGCAGTTTAAACGCGGAATCCCTGGTTCTATACGCCATCCTTTTCTTGTGGCAGTTCCCTCATTTTCTGGCGATTGCCTGGATGTACCGGGAAGATTACTCCCGGGCAGGGCTCCGGATGTTGCCTCCCGAAGATTTGGAGGGGCGGGTGACGAGCCGCCAAATCATTCTTTTCCTTACGACCTTGGTGTTGGTGAGCATGGTTCCAGCCCTGACGGGGCAGGCAGGAATGATCTATTTGCTGGGGGCTGTGGCGCTCGGTGGCTTTTTTCTGTTGCATGGAGCGCGCTTGGCCAGGAGCCGCACCAACGCACTGGCGCGACGTTTGGTGCTGGCTTCAGTCATCTACCTCCCTCTGATTTTCAGCCTGATGATGTTCGACAAAGGCTCACTGTAGGCGGGCAGGCGAGGGCGTGTTCCTGCTCGGTCCTTATTCAACCCCTCTTGCTCAATCGGCCTTTGTGCGCGCCGGAAACGCGTCCCGGGATTTATGCTTTCTCACTTTCCTGCCATTGAAGCCTGCCTGAATGCCGTGAGCGCAATACTCCTGTGCACGGGTTATGTTCTTATCCGCAAAAAGAAGATTCGCGCTCATAAGACGTGTATGCTCACGGCCTTTGGCGCGTCCATGCTGTTCCTGGTCTTCTATTTAACGGACCACTTTTTGCGCGGCATCGTCTATTTCCAGGGGCGCGGCGCCATCCGGACTTTTTACCTTGGACTCTTGGGCACGCATACGATTTTGGCGGTCGTGATTGTTCCTCTGGCTTTGATGACGCTTTATCGCGCCTGGCGCCAGCGCTTTGCCCTCCATAAGCGAATCGCGCGCTGGACTCTGCCGATTTGGCTTTACGTTTCCGTTACGGGGGTCATCGTCTACTGGATGCTTTACCACCTTTATCCTTCAGCTTGAAAACAATAGCGGCAGAACGGGCCGAGTTTGAGGGATCCAGTTGACCCTAAAATTCCAAACTCCTGGACGTGATGTTCGTTATTCATTTCGCGCAAACGGCGATTTTGTGTTTCAATAAGGGTTGTTTTGCTGGGACTTGGCAGGCCGGACGCCAAGGTGTTGTCATACGGTTTCAAATCCCTGAGTCAACACGCTGAGGCGAAAAAACGATGAGTAACCTACTGGATTGGGCGCTGGTTTTTCACATATTGGGTATCGTTTTCTGGCTGGGCGGACTGCTGATCGAAACTCACTTGCTGGCGGCGGATACAGAAGCTTCCTCGGAAGAGACCCATCAAGTGCTTGGCCGCCTGGAAGCCAGCCTGTTCAAAGGGATCGCTCATCCCGGTGCGGCGATCGTCATCATTTCCGGATTTGTTATGATGACGACCAATCCGCATTATTACCTTAACGCGCCGTGGCTGCGGGTGAAGTTGGTCCTGGTGGCTGCCTTGGTGGTGCTGGACTTTATAACGTACAGGCGGATGCAGGCGTTCAGGGCGGGCCGATTAAAACTCCAGCGTAAGCAATGCATGGTTTTGCACGGCGCAATCGCGCTGGTGTTCATCATGATCCTGGTCATGGTGCTTATCCAACCGTTTTAGGATCAGCCGGGATCTCTTGCGATAAGGTTATGGGGCGGGACAGCCGAAAAGGTTGGCATTAAAATTCCTAAAGGGTGGGAGGATCTCTTGGCAGCAGCGAAAATTACTGTCCGCAACAACGGCTCTTTGCGTATCGAGGGCGATTTTGAAATCTGCGATTCCGAAGGCGCAGTTTTTGGTCTTGCCGGCCGCACGGTCATCGGCCTGTGCCGATGCGGGCATTCGGAAAATAAGCCCTTTTGCGATGGAAGTCATAGAAAAGCCGCCTTCCAATCGGAGGTCAAGGCTCGCGAACTACCTCCGCCAGTGCCTAAGCCACCCTCAGCGTAGCGCCGCGCTCGTTACACGCTGCTTGTTCAATACCCCTCCGGATTTGGAAAACGGGTATCCTGTCTTTCGCCGGGAATTCCTGCAGGTCAGCGCGTGGACACTTGAGGATGGGTTACGATTTTTTCCCAGGCGCGCAGAAGTTCCGCTACCGTCCAGGCTTGCGCGATGCATCCGCGGGGCGTGAAAGGCGCGTCGCCATCAAAAATTTCACTGGCGGTGCCAAGGCCGTGGGTTTGCAGTTGGTGAATCATGGGTTCGAGATAGTCCGCCGCAGCCGCAGGATCGTTCCAAGCCCGCAAGTGGGCCAGCACAAAAGGTCCCAGTAACCATCCCCATACCGTTCCCTGATGATAGGCGCCGTCGCGCCGACGCTGGTCCCCGCCGTAGGCTCCGCAATATTGGGGATCACTTGGCGCCAAACTCCGCAAGCCGTGCGAGGTGAGCAAGTGGCGGGCCACGGTTTGAACGATAGCCCGCTGCCGCTCCAACTCAAACGGGCATACCGGCAGCGCCACCGCGAAAATCTGATTGGGCCTTATTGAAGCGTCGTTTCCTTCGGGGGCGTCCAGCACATCGAAGCAGCATTCTGCCGCGCCATTCCAGAAACGCTCAAAACTTTGCATGGCTTGCTGAGCAGATCGGTCCAGGTCTTCGGCAGGGCTTTTGAGTTCCGCCGCAAATTCCTTCATGGCCGCGAGAGCGTTCAGCCACAGCGCGTTGACCTCCACGGGTTTGCCCATCCGAGGCGTCACCACCCAGTCGCCGATTTTGGCGTCCATCCAGGTTAGCTGCACGCCCGGTTCGCCGGCGTAGAGCAATCCATCAGCCGGATCGATGTGGATGTTGTAGCGTGTTCCCTGCCGGTACCAGCGGACAATCTCTTCCAGCGTGGGGAAGGCAAATTGTAGAAATTCCGCATCATGCGTCCTGGCCCAATATTCGCGCACGGCCTGAAAATACCAGAGGGCTGCATCGACGGTGTTGTATTCAGGCTTTTCGCCCGATTCAGGGAACCGGTTGGGCAGCATTCCCTGGTTCGCATAGCCGGCCCAGGCAAGCAGAACATTCCGGGCGATTTCACGCCGGCCTGTGGTGATTGTGAGGCCGGGCAGCGCCACCATCGTGTCGCGGCCCCAGTCGCCGAACCAGTGGTAACCGGCAATCACGGTGCTGGCTTTGGAACCGTTTGGCAACGTGCGGTCCACGATGAATTGGTCGGCGGCAAGCGCAAGCTGCTCTGTCCACGGAGGACTGATGCTTTCCGAATGTGCGCTCTGAAACCGCGCGAGGAGCGAGCTTTCCAGCTCAGCGTGGGCGTGCCAGGCCGCTTCGGGATCGAGGCCGGCGCGCGGGTCAACGCTGGCGACGATGGTTACGGCGTCTCCCGGGCCAAGCTCGGCCGCCCAGGTTCCCGCATGCAGGTGATCCTCTTGATGGTCGAGTCCGCGGTGGCGCTCGTTTGCCAGCTCATAGCCCCGATACCATTCCTGGCAAGGGTCGAAGCTTCCGGGCGAGCTTAGCAGATAGAACGGCACCGCGCCCTCGAAAGCCAGCACCCGCAGGCCGTTTTCCACGCGGCTGATATCCATCTGCCAGTTGCCCGCCTGGGTCAGGCAATAGAAGTCACGGTAATTGACCAGAGCTTTGATCTGCAATTTCAATCTACTGCTGGCCGATTCCAGTTTGTATCGAACGTATGTGGTGTTTGCGCCGTGTTCCATCCAGATGGTTTTTGAAAGGCGCGCGTCCGCCAAGGCATAAGTCCAAACCGGGCTTGTTCCTGCAAGGTGAAAGGCTTCAATTTGCCGGTAGCCGTCAGGATCGATCGCGCCGCCTTGCCAGCGATTGGTAGCGAGAGAATATCTCTTCCCGTCGTAGTCGCCGATTTCGTCGAACTTTGACACCAGCAGCGTCCGTCCCAATGGAGGATGCAGGGCGGCGATCAGCAATCCGTGAAAGCGCCGGGTAAGGTGTCCGCCTACGGTGCCGGACGCAAATCCGCCGAGGCCGTTCGTAACCAGCCACTCGCGCGTTTCCCCCATGGCGAGGTCGCCGCAGATTTCCCGGCCGAAACTCACGAAGGGAAGGTTCATGAGTTGAGGCGAGCCGTTTCTGACCGCATCCGCCAACTATGCGCTCCCTTGGTGAAAAAGTTTCAGCATCCCACCCCGCTCTGTTGGAGCAGTTTGGCCACCAGCCCTGTCCAGCCGGTCTGATGGCTGGCGCCGATTCCCGCCCCGTTGTCGCCATGAAAGTATTCGTAAAACAGGATGAGGTCGCGCCAGTGCGGATTGGTCTGGAACGTCGTGGTTGCTCCGTAAACCGGACGCCGCCCGCTTGCATCCTGGAGGAAAATCCGGCTCAGGCGCTGGGATATTTCGACGGCCACTTCCCAAAGCGTCAGCATCTTGCCCGATCCTGTGGGGCACTCCACTTTGAGCTGGTCCCCGAAGTAATGATGGTATTTTTGCAGCGATTCGATCAAAAGAAAATTTACCGGAAACCAAACCGGGCCGCGCCAGTTGGAATTGCCGCCGAACAGTCCGGTGGTGGATTCAGCCGGTTCGTAATCCACC
>JAJYHU010000230.1 GCA_021784615.1 Acidobacteriota bacterium
TCCGATCTGAGGGCCTCGCAACCGACCATCCCTATGCTCCCACTGAACTTGCGCAAGGCTGCCTGCGAGTCCTTTACGAAACAGTGCAGTGCCTCAAAGAAATTACGGGCATGGATGCCGTTTCACTGCAACCGGCCGCCGGCGCCCAGGGTGAGTTGTCCGGAATCTTGATGATCCAGGCCTGCCTTACTGACCGCGGCGATCCTCGAAAGTATATTTTGATTCCCGATTCAGCCCACGGCACCAATCCGGCCAGCGTCACCACCTCCGGCTACCGAGTCCGGCCCTTGAAATCCGATGCCCATGGATCAATCGATTTTGCCGAGCTTGACCGGGCCATGACGGAGGAAGTTGCCGGCCTGATGCTCACCAATCCCAATACGCTCGGGATCTTTGAAGTCCGGATTCGCGAAATCTGCGACTTGATCCATCAAAGGGGCGGGCTCGTTTACATGGACGGGGCCAACATGAACGCGCTTGTGGGCGTTGCGCGCCCGGCAGAGTTCGGCGTGGACGTGATGCACCTGAACCTCCACAAGACGTTCACAACTCCGCATGGGGGCGGCGGTCCTGGTTCCGGACCTGTTGCCGTCCGCGAGTTTCTTGAACCTTATCTTCCCTCGCCCACCGTTGAGCGCGTGGCGGATGGCGCCTACCAGCTTAATTACAACCGGCCAAAGAGCATCGGCCGGGTGCGCGCCTTCTACGGAAATTTCGGCATGGCCGTGCGCGCCCTGGCTTATATTCTGGCCAATGGGGGCGAGGGGCTTCTCCAGACTACCCAGGATGCCGTGCTCAATGCGAATTACGTGATGCAACGGCTGCGGGACGTCTATGACCTTCCATACAACGAACCTTGCATGCACGAATGCGTGTTTTCCGATCGACGGCAGGCCGCCCACGGCGTCCACACAGGCGACATCGCCAAACGCCTGATCGATTACGGCTTTCATCCTTACACAACCGCGTTCCCGCTGATCGTGCAGGGCGCCTTGATGATCGAGCCCACGGAAAGCGCCAGCAAGGAAGAACTTGACGAGTTTATTGAGGCTATGCGGGCCGTGGCGGAAGAAATCGAAGAAGACTCCGAGTTTGTCCTGAAAGCACCTCACGCGACGCGCATCAGCCGCCTTGACGAGACCACGGCTGCCCGCCGGCCGGTCCTTCGCTGGAAGGAATAGATGAACCAGCGCCGGGATTTTTTGAAAACCTCCGCGGCTGTGCTAGCCTCTGGAATGGGATTCGGCATGGCCAACCAAGCACCGCAGGATATGTCACCAAAGACATTTCAAGCTTTCCAGTCGAAGCGCCGGAAAGAACTCTGGGGCCTTTTGGGCTACCTGCCCTGGGACCATAAACCGCGTCCACCCAAAGTTGTGTGCGTCGAACAGCATCCCGGCTATCGCCTTGAACGGCTGGTGCTTGATTTGAACGGTCTCGAGCCCGTTCCCGCTTTGCTGCTGATCCCCGACAAAAGACAAGACTCGGCTCCGGGGCTGGTCTTCATCCATTGGCATGGCGGCATGTACGACCTTGGAAAAGAGCAACTGCTCCTGGGAACCAAAGTGCAACCGCCCTATGCCCCCGTGTGCGCGGAAAAAGGGTTGGTGACCCTGGCCATTGATAGCTGGTGCTTTGGCGAGCGTAAACACGAAAAAGACGGCCACACCGGCGAAGAGGATACCTTCAAGCTGATGCTGTGGCGCGGCCGGGTGCTGTGGGGCATGATGATGTTTGACGAATTGAGGGCTCTCGATTACCTGGCGAGCCGCCCGGAAGTCGATGCCAATCGCTTGGGTGCCTTTGGGATGTCCATGGGTTCCACTAAGGCATGGTGGCTGGCAGCCTTCGATCCCCGGGTTCGCGCTTGCATCGACATTTGCTGTCTTACCGACTATGAAGAACTGATCAGGACACACAATCTGAAGGGCCACAGCATTTATTATTATGTCCCTTCCCTTCTCAAACATTTCGAGTCAGCCCAAATCAACGAACTGATTGTTCCCCGCCCCCGCCTTAGCCTGAACGGACGCCATGATCACCTCACGCCGCCACTCGGGGTGGAACGCATTCGAGATTATGTTTATCCCTTGTATGAGAAATTCGGCCAGAGTCAAGATTGCAAAATTGAGTTGTTTGGCTGCGCACACCAGGAACTACCTGAGATGCGTCGGTTGGTGCTGGCCTGGATGGATCAACATCTTACATGCCAAAGTCCCAAGGCCGCGCCGGAGCACAACATCTAGGGCCTGAGGAAATTTTGCCCCACCATCTTGAGCTTTTCTCTTTACACAACCCGTTATTCGTGATAGTTTCAACGGAGGTTCAGGGGATGCTCGCGTAAGCCTTTTTTGCGCGCCAAAGGAGTCAATGAGGCGAGCATATTGATCGCAAATGCTTCTTCCTCCATGAGAGCAGGTCGCAGGCAGGCGACTGGCCACCGGACGCGCTCGCTACAGGATTCTGTTACCGATTCGCTCTTGAAATTTTTCATAGCCCAACCGCCAAACGGGCTCCAGGTATTCCAGGGAGGCTTTTGTCTTGTTGAAATTAAAACGATTAGAGCTGCTCGGCTTTAAGTCCTTTGCAGACCGTACGCGCCTGGAATTCCCTGAGGGGACGGTAGGCGTGGTAGGACCGAATGGCTGCGGCAAATCAAATCTCTCTGATTCCATCAACTGGGTTCTAGGCGAACAGAGCGCCCGTTTGCTGCGTGGCGAGCGAATGACCGATGTGATCTTTAACGGTACCGGCACCCGCCCTCCCACGGGCATGGCGGAAGTCAGCATGACGCTGGAGGACTCGGAATACGACCCCGCCGCCGAAGCTGAAGAGGACCATCAGCCGGAATACTTTCACGCCGACCTGCCCGAAGATTCGGCAAGCCCCAAGGAAGACCTTGCGCGTGCTGGCGGGAACGGTTCTTTACGTAAGGCCTACCTTAAGGCCGGTTCCGGCCAGGTTACTGTAACCCGGCGGCTCTTCAGGTCGGGTGAAAGCGAATACCTGATCAATGGCCGCGCCAGCCGCCTGCGCGATATTCAGGATCTTTTCATGGGATCCGGCCTTGGCCCGGAATCTTACGCGATCATCGAGCAGGGCCGCATCGGCCAAATTTTGAGTTCCAAGCCTTCAGACCGGCGACTGATCCTGGAAGAGGCTGCGGGGATTTCAAAGTTCAAAACCCGCAAAAGGGCGGCGGAACTGAAGCTGGAATCTTCCCGCAGCAATCTGTCCCGCATCACGGACATTCTGGAAGAAGTCACCAAGCAGGTGAATTCCCTCAAACGCCAGGCTTCAAAGGCCCGCCGGTTTCGCGAACTGCAGGAAGAGATGCTGGGTCGCCAGAAGGTTACCCTTGCCTCCCGGCTGAAGATTCTGGAAGCCGAGTGCAGCGGCCTTCACCAGGAATTTGAAAATCTGGATTTTGCCTGTTCCAAGACGGCCAAGCAGCTTGAGCAGCTTGAGGCCGACCAAGTCTCCACGACAAAACGCTGTGAGCAGATCGACAGCGAGCTGACGTTGTTGCGCGAAGCGTTGTCAGAAAACGAACTTGAGAGGCAGCGGCTTGAATCACGTTTTGAACAGATCCGGCAGCAAATTGCAGCGCTCGATTCCCGAAGCGAAGAAGCAAGGCAGGAGAGTGAGCAGCTTCAGGTTCGGATCGGGGATCTGGAACAGGAAGCACGCCTGCGGGCCGAGGAAAATGAGCGCCTGATTGAAGAACGAGCGGCCGCCGAAGAGGCCGGCGCCCGGCTCCTCGAACAGCAGGAGGATCTGGGAGGCCGCATCCGCGACCGGGAGTACGCGATCGAGCAGTCGCGCCGGGCGCTCCTCGCCGCCATCAGCCGTGCCGCCGATCTTCGCAATCAGCTTGTCCAGGCAGAAGAGATGGCCCTTGCGCTCGACCGCCAGGAAGCGCGCGCCGACTCAGAGCAATCTGTGGCTGAAAACGAACGCCAGCGCCATGCGGCGGAGCTTGAGAGCTTGACTTCAGGAAACGAACGATTTGAAAGTGACCTGGCGCAATTGGCCGCCGCGGTTTCCCAAACGGCCGCGATGCTCGATCAAGCCCAGAAAGAAGAAATCGTCAAACGCCGGGAACTCGAGGATCGCCGCCGTGAATTGTCAGGCATGGAAGCTCGCAAACAGACGCTCGAAGAGTCTTTGGCGCGGCACGCTTACTCAACGGAAAGCGTCCGCCGGCTGCTGAACGGGGAGATCCCGACCAACGGTCACCATTTCAGGCCTCTCGGCGTCCTGGCGGATTTTCTGGAAGTTTCTCCCGGGTATGAAGAGACCATCGAAGAATTCTTGAAGTCAGAGCTCGATTGCGTGGTAGTAGAGGAGCATGCGGAAGCACGCTCCGGAATTTCGCTGCTGCAGGCGGAAGGCACGGGGCGGTCAACGTTTTTTGTAACACGGATGTCCACAAGTGCCCATTCGAATAGTAACGGCGATCTTCATCTTTCGCAGGAATCCGGCGTCGCCGCCCGGCTCAAAGACCTGGTGCGGTTTGAACCCAGCCTGGGACTGAACGGCGATCTACCTCTGCCATCACTCGGAAAAGCTTACCTGGTGGAGAATGCAGAGGCCGCTGAACGGCTGGCGGCCGGTTATCCCGACTATCACTTTCTGACCCCCTCTGGCGAGCACTATCACCACCGGCTCGTTTCAGGCGGCCGAGGATCGAGCGCAGGGCCGCTTGCCCTGCGTCGCGATTTCCGTGAACTGGAACGCAACACCACCGAAGTCCAGTCGAGCATCGAGGCAGGACAAGCGCAACTGGCTGAGATTGAAGGGTTTGTCGCCAAGGCCAAGGAGGAATTGGGCAAACTGACCGCGGCCAAGCAGGACTCTGAAAAAAGTCTTGTCGTCGGGGCTGAACGGTTGCGCCAGACTCAGGACGCGCTGAACCGCACAACCGAGCGGCTTCGCTTGCTCACAGAAGAGAGCGCCAAGCTTGCGGGAGAAAGAGGAAGGCTCCTGGAACGCCAGGCAAGCCTTAAAGTCCAGATGGAAACTGAAGGGGCTGAAAAGTCACGCCTGGAGATGGAAATCGCTGAAAGCACCCAAGACGTTAGTGAAATGCGCCTGCAGTTTGACCAGGGAAGCCAGAACTTGGCGCGTGCGCAAGCGCGCTTCAGCACACTTGAAGAACGCACTCGCGCGCTTGAGTCAGAACGGTTGCGCATGGCCTCGCAAATCAAGGAAACTTCGGAACGGCTGGATCATTTGAGTCAACAGATTGGTAAATGGGGCGAGGAGCAACGGCGACTGGCGGAGGAATCGGAAGCCCTTGGAACGCGCAGCACCGAACTCGAAATCAGTCTTGCCGGCCTTAAAGAAAAAACGGCGCGCATTACAAATGAGCTGCAGATCATCCGTGCCCGGCGCGATGAACTCCGTCCGCAGGTTGAATCTGTGCGAACCCAATATGAAGCAGACCGGGAAAAGCGCTCCGAGATTGAAGTCGCCATGGCGCGCGCAGAGTCTGACCGCGATCACCATGCTCAGCAATGCCGGGAGGGTCTAGAGCGAGAGCCCGAGGACCTGCTGGCTGAACTCGCTGACGAGGAAGCCCTTTCCGGCGCAGAACTCGAGGCCGCAGAGGAACAGGTTCGCGAGCTTAAGAAACGGATCGATAACCTTGGCCCTCTCAACATGATGGCGCTTGAAGAACTTAAAGAAGCGGAAGAGCGCTATGGGTTTCTGGAATCTCAACGGCAGGATTTACTCTCCTCCATCGATGATATGGCCCAAGCTATCCGGGAAATCGACCGCCTTTCACGGCAGCAATTCCTGGAAGCCTATAAGGCCATCAACGAGTTCTTCGCGGAATCGTTTCGGACGCTCTTCGGCGGGGGAATGGGGCAGTTGCGGCTAAGCGACGAAGAGGATGCCGATAGCGGCCTGGATATTGTGGCGCAACCGCCCGGCAAACGACTCCAAAACATCCTGCTGCTTTCCGGAGGCGAAAAAGCCCTGGCCGCCATCGCGCTCCTGATTGCAATCTTCCGGTACACCCCAAGCCCCTTTTGCGTTTTGGATGAAGTTGACGCCCCGCTTGATGATTCAAACGTCGAAAGATTTACTCGGCTGATTCACCAGATGAGCCGCGCCTCGCAGTTTATCCTGATTACCCACAATAAGCGGACGATGGAAATTGCCAGCGCGATCTACGGAGTAACCATGGAGAGCCCCGGCGTCTCCAAACTTGTGTCGGTCAAACTTGAAGATGTTGAAGAGCCGGTAGAGGTTTCAGCCTGATCAGGCCCTGCCCGGAAAATTCGCGTTTTTTCATTTGCGGCCGTTGAAGACTCTTATCCCTGTTGAAATCTTCAACTTCACTCGTTCCATCCGTTCCTGTTTGGACCGCGTGCCGCACATTACGGCATGCCAATCACGCTTTTTTCGTTGACAACTTCTTACGATGTTTTAAAATGAGCGCTGTTCAACTTCATCGCTATGCAGGCAACACGCACATCAGTCCTTCTTGAAACTAAGATACCGGGGATGGAACCCTTTTCTCGAGGGAAGGTCCGCGATATATACGAACTCGCGGGCGATAAGC
>JAJYHU010000036.1 GCA_021784615.1 Acidobacteriota bacterium
TAAGATCACAAAGAAAAAAAAGAAGAAGAAAGCGCCCAGAATCGAACTGAACAAGAAGCTGCTTCAGATGCGGCTCCGGCAGCAAAAAGCCGCCGAGCCGCAGCCCAAACCCGCCCCCGTCAAGGTTCTGGGGCAAGTTGAGCCGCAAACCGGCGAAACCGCGCCGCAAACTCCGCCAAGAGAGGTCCATGTTCCGCCGCAACTCCGGCCCGGCAATGTGCGGGTTATCTTGCAGGCTCACCCCGGCAAGAAAAAGAAGAAGGTTTCGCTGCAGGCGGTCATTCCTTCGCGCCCCCAATCCAATTTCGCCTTTGACTTTATTCGGCCCGATGATTTGCTGGCGCTGAAGTTCGAATTTTACAATTTGACCCTCTCGGCCGGCGCGGGATCGCCCAGCCTGGTGCGCGTCGAGCCAAACCAACTGGCATACGTGGTTGTGCAGTTCTGGCCGCAGCACGTGGCCGAAGAGGCGTTTCTTGAAAGCAGCACGCCCGAGCCTTTGCATGACAAATCGGCCGTGCCTCCAATCACTTCACGCGTGGCGGGTCCCAGCCGCCTGGCCTTCCTTGTGCCGGCGAGCGTCGTCGAGATTCCGTACACGGTTGAGTCGCTTCTCGACTGGGCACAGTACGAGCAAAGCGTCACTCCGCTGGCAACTCCGCCCAAGCGCCTGACTTTTGCAATTCCGGCTGGGAGCCACGGCCCCGAGAAATCGGCCGCCGAGCCGCAAATCATCACGATCCAGAAGTCGCCTCAGTATTACCAGCAGATTGAGCCTTACCAGTCCCAGACCGAGCCTCCCCCAAACGGCGTCAAAAAACAAAAACGAGGCATGATCATCGAGCAGAACCCGTCGGCTCTCCGGCAAGGCACGTTCGCCGGAGGCCAGTTTATCCAGTTTGCTCAAATCAAAGAACCGGGCCCTTTGCAGACTTCCATCGAAGTTCCGTACCGGATCATTCTTTCACCCAATTACTATGCCGGATGGGCGCACGCGACAAACCCGGTCAAGCGCGGAGACCGCGTGGAACTGTGGCATACGCGCCTGGGCGTGAGAGCCGCGCAAGGCGCGGTGGATGAGAAGGATGATTTCTACCGCACGCTGCGCGCCGTCTGGGCCACGGATTACCCGGGAGGATGCCGCTCCGATATCACGAAAGACCTGACCCCATTCGTGAAACCGGCCATTAACACCGATCAGCGTTATCAAATTGTTCGGCTCTCCTCCGACCCCACCATCATTTACCAGACCGACCACGGCCAGGCCCAATACATCCCGCAGCCCCTCCAGGTGAACCGGCTGATGCTTTCAACGCTGGGTGCGTGGATGAACACGGATGGCAACTGGAACCTATATCAGGACGTCGTTGAGCCCTCTTGCAAGTTCACTTTCGGCCTCGAGAGTTGGCGTCACATCGCGGCCATGGGCCGGGACCAGTACGTGCGCATCGTGGAACGCGGCTTTCTGTTCCCCTTCGGCCACAAGGCGGTAAGGATCACCATTACGGAACGTAAATTCAACCGTACGCCGGCCGGGGACACCATGGCGGCCTACCTGCGGCAGCAGACCTTCGTGGTGGTGCGGGAACACGAAAAGAATTACCCGGCCACCGGACAGCCCCATCCCCTGGGCCCCCAAATCCCCTTCCAGACCGTCCGCATCCACACGCTGAGCACGCCGGCGCTGAGCGGGACCGACCCCGTCTTGCCGGGAGGCAATACCTTTTGGCCGCTCGTGGACAATCAGGATTTCCAGTTCAAAATGGAAGGCGTGGATTGGGAAGGAAAAACTTCAGAATTCACGGCCCCGCTGATTTTTGTGGAAGCCAACGACGCGCGAAACCCCGGACAGTCGGAACAAGTCATGGCCAAGTACAACACGGACCTCAAATTCTCCAGGCGCGTCCGGCCCTTCTTTGGGCAGAAAGTCGCCTATGCCAAGCATAAAGTTCCCGGCGACACGACGCTTGAAACCGACTCCATGTCCTTTAAGGGCCAAATTCCGGCGCCGGGAACGAGCCTCCCGCAAGGCTTGCCCTACTTCTACCCGGCCATCAGCCTCTCGAAGGTCCGTATTGCCACGGTTGAGCAGTTGACCGGAATGAACGCGGCAACCACCATTCAGTATCACTCCGCGTATCTCGCGCATGGAATCGATTCCCCCTCCAACAAAGGCCAGGTGTTCGCGCAACTGCTGGCCGCTGTGCCGCTCGTCTTTGGAGGCTCAGGCGGCAGTTCGGAAAAGGTGGGCGGCTTGCTGACGCCCAACATGGAGATTTCCGGCCTGTCGCGGCTGCTCGGTCCGGTGGCCGGGACGCTCGACACCATCGCCGGCGGAACGTTCGATCCCAGCAAGTTCTTCAAGTCCGCCCTGGAAGCCAAGCTTCTGGGCGATATTTCTCTCGCGGAGGTCATCAAGGCGGTCACTAATTTCTCAGGCGGAGTCGACAAAATTCCCAAATTCGTCACCAGCCGCTTCCCCGATAAAATCGTCACCAGCTTCACCTGGCAGCCGGAAATCCAGAACGTGTCCCTCGATAAAAACGGCGGCGTGCCCCCGTTTTTTATCGTCACCAACCCCACGAAGCAGGCTTTGACGGTGAACGCCACGCTGACCAAAACACTCGGAAAACTTGCCACCAAGCCGCCCAGCTACAAGGTCAGCGCGTCGCTGAAGGGCTTTGAGATCGACTTTATTCCCACCCAATCCACGCTTACCGATGTTCTGGTCCTCAGCTTCAATGAACTCTCCTTCCAGTCCATCAACGGACAGAAGCCCGACGTCAAGGTGGACATCGCAGGGATCCAGTTCAAAGGGCCGCTGACGTTTGTCAACGCGCTGAAGGACAAGATTCCCTCGGGTGGAGGGTTTAACGATCCGCCCAGCCTGGATGTGACCGCCCAGGGAATCGAGGTCGGATACTCGCTGGGCCTGCCGCCCGTCAGCATCGGCGTCTTCAATCTCTCGAACGTCAGCCTGGCGGCGCAACTGAATATCTACTTTACGGGCAAGCCGATCACTTTCGAGTTCGATTTCTGCCAGGAACATCATCCCTTCCTGCTGACCGTTTCCCTGTTCGGAGGCGGCGGATATTTCGGAATCACGCTCACGCCCAAGGGCATCCAGCGGATGTCTGCCGAACTCGAGTTCGGCGGCAGCTTCGCGCTCAATATTGGAGTGGCCAGCGGCGGCATCTACCTGATGGCAGGGCTCTCTTACACGTATGAAAACGACACCACGGAGCTGACGGGATACCTGCGTTGCGGCGGAGCCGTTGAAGTTCTCGGCATCGTCACCATCTCCGTGGAATTCAAGATGGGCCTCAAGTACATCTCCGACGGGAACAAAGTGTGGGGCCGCGCCACGCTCACCGTGGAGATTGACATTCTGTTTTTCAGCAAGAGCGTGGACTTGACAGTAGAGCGCCAGTTTGCGGGCGGCGGTGAGGGACACGCTGCACTGTTCATTCCCGGCGCGCCTTATCCGCTGGGCCCGACGCCGGTATCGTTCTCGGATGAGATGGCCGCCGCCGACTGGCAAATCTACTGCGAAGCCTTCGCGTAAGAGGGAGATCTCCATGGCCAAGAAACAAACCGTTATCTGGACCGCCTTGCCGAACGGCCTGGCCGCCGGGCAGATCAAACTCTCGGTCTTCGTCTCGCCGCGCCTTGAGACCAACGAAGGCCTGCCCCGCCCTACGCTCTCCCAATTCACGGATTTCCTGGCGTGGCCGGCCAAAGTCCAAAACATGAAGTTCCAGGTGCAGTTCGAGGGCCAGGCTCCCATCGGCGCCACGCGCGTAGGCCCTGACCTTGAGCCGAATCTGTGGGCGGCGCTTTTTAACGAGACTACTTATGTGGAGCCCTACCAGTTCGACGACTACTCCAATCGCGCGGTGATTTCACAGCCCGTCCGGCATCTTGAGACTTTCGTGAAATCCCAATACCAGTCGATTGGCACGGCCTCGCCAACCCGCTTGCCGTCGCGGGTCCATGTTTTCGAGAAACTTGCTCCCATAACCCTCTACGCCGCGCCGCAAAACACCTCAAGCGTCTCCCGCCAGCAACCCCTCATGATGCAACACATCGCGGGAACCGTTACACCGCAACTTTCGCAGCCCGCCAAGGCCAGCCAGTCCACCCAACCGGCGGCCCGCCAAGTGGTGGTCCCGCATGAACTCCGCGGCTTTATCAGCACCCTTCATCCCAATCTTCAATCGAGCGCCAATCGCAACATCCAGATGTTGACGCGCGGGGCCCGGCCCCTCAGCCAGAGCACGGTCAGCGCCTTCCAAAGCGTCTATCAGGACTTGCAGCAGTACAAGGCCGTCCGCACAACCCAGTTGCAGCCTGCCAGGGATTTTTTGCTGGTTCGGATGTCCAATCCGGCCATTCCCGAAATCATAGAGCCGCTGCAACCGCCCGAACTCGACTTCCACAAGATCCTGGCAAGCCTTGGAAATTATCCGGAGTTGATGAAGGCGATCGGACTGGTCATCAACCTGGAAGCGCCAATGCCCGCGGGACTCGCAAGCGCTTCCACCGTGCGTGTCATCCCGCAGTGGACGCCCGATGCTTCGACAGCCTGCCCCAACTGCGACGTCACTCCGAACACGGCGTACGTTCTGGACACTTCCCGGTCCTGGTTCGCGCCGCGCCCCGAAAAGCCGGATTCCGACATCGTCAACGGCCTCCTGAAGCTGAATGATCACCAGTCTTATCCGGTGATGAGCGTGGACGTCGATGGCTCGGCGGTGAAGATGGCCAACCTGGCGGACCGGCTGGCGTCATCGTCGCTCCCGCAATCCGAGAGCCAGGCTTCCGGCATGCGCCCCATGAGCTTGCAGATGACGCCCGGAGGAAGCGGCGGCGGACAGCCCGAAGCGTCCTCTGCCACAGCCGAACAGGTTGAAGCCGGCACCCAAACCGTGGAGCCCCAGGGCGTGCTCGGCCTTCCGGCCTTGCGAACCGGAGGACTCTCGGTATCGAAATCCGGCAAAGCCGAGTGGCTCGTGAACATCCTATCAAGAGCCACCCTCAACAATCAGGCCATCCAAAAAACTCCTCCGGATCAAGTGACTCTCTATGCGGAAGACGTGGTCCGCGGATATCGCGTGGACGTTTGGGATTCGCAATCGAAGAGCTGGCATTCGCTTTGCCGCAGGGTCGGCACCTACAACTTTTTTGAAGCCAATCTGCTGCGCCAGTACCAGGACGAAGGTTTCGTGCAGTTGGCGGCCACGCAGTCGGCCGTCCAGACGGCGCCCTCGCCCGAGAACCCGCAGGATTTGTACCTTCAGGAATCGATGTTCAGTTGGAATGGCTGGAGCCTCTGCGCGCCGCGGCCGGGCAAACCCATCAGTCCGGAAGGACTTCCGCAGCCGCCCAATAATCCCGCCCAGACGCCGGAACAGCCGGCCGGCGGGCCCAAAATGACGGCGTCGTTTGTGGCCATGCCCGGCTCCCTGCCCAAGCTGCGGTTTGGCGGGACCTACCGGGTTCGGGCGAGGGTTGTGGACCTCGCAGGAAACAGCCTCGCCTACGACGCCCCGAATCCCGCTGATTTTTCAAGCGCCACCGACCCTCATACTTACAACCGCTTTGAGCCGGTGGTGGGGCCGCTCGTGGTGCTCACCAAATCGCTCGTCGGAACAAAATCTCCGGGCGAGGCTTTGTACCGGCCGGTCATCCGCAGCAACTTTGACAAAAGCGCCGACCAGTACGCGCCTGTCTTCGCCAATCTCGTCTCCGATCCCCAGTACACGGCGCCGGCTGAGCGCCTGATCGCTCCGCCCAAAACCAGCGAACTCACGGCGGAAAAGCATGGGATGTTCGATCTCGCTTCAGGCGGAATGAAAAAAGATCAGGCCACCTATCAGATGATCGCCACAAAGTCCGCCGCCGATTTCCTGATCGATCCCATGACTCAGCTTCCCATCCAGACTAAGCTCGAGGTTCCCTACCTGCCCGATCCGCTCTCCCGCGGAATGTCCATGGTAATGCTCGATGCCGCGGGCAGCGTCGCAGGAACCGTTCCTCCCATCAGCTTTTATCCTTCCGGAACTGCCTGGCCTGACGCGCTGCCTTTCTTCATCAAGGTGGTGGAAGGAACGTCCAAGACCGCCTGGAGTTGGGATGACGCGAGCCGCACGCTCACCGTGCAACTGCCCAAAGCGGAAGTCGCCAAGTTTGAGCTGAGTTCCCATCTCGGCGACGGCCCGGTGGGCAGCAGCAATCAATCGCTGATGGGCGTTTGGAACTGGGTTCAGCAGGCAAGGCCCTCGAACCTTGCCGAGATCCGCTCGGCCGTCGTCGCGGGCCGGTTTTGGATGATCACGCCTTCCCGCGAACTCCTGCTGGTGCATGCGGTCCAGCAGCCGCTGGTCGCGCCCAAGTTCCATCATCTTTCACCCAGCCGCAACCTGGGACAAACCTTCGCTTACATCGCCGATGACCAAGCCATGCCCATCGACGGCAAAAGCACCCTCAAGGTGGATATCGCCGCGGACTGGCAGGAGATGATTG
>JAJYHU010000183.1 GCA_021784615.1 Acidobacteriota bacterium
CGGAACACGCAATGACACTGCTCTTCACCAACGCCGGCATGAACCAGTTCAAGGACGTTTTTCTGGGCCGCGAGAAGCGCGACTGTACGCGCGCCTGCTCGTCGCAGAAGTGCGTGCGGGCGGGCGGCAAACACAATGACCTGGAACAGGTGGGCCGCACCCGCCGCCATCACACCTTCTTTGAAATGCTCGGCAACTTCAGCTTTGGCGACTACTTCAAGCCGGAGGTGATTCCCTGGGCGTGGGAACTGGTCACCAAAGACTTTGGCATTCCCAAGGAAAAGCTCTATGTCACCGTCTTCCGCGAGGACGACGAAGCCGAAGACCTGTGGGCAAAGATTGTGCCGCGTGAGCGCATCTTCCGCTTTGGCGAAAAAGAAAATTTCTGGCAGATGGGCGAGACCGGGCCGTGCGGGCCGTGCAGCGAAATCCATTACGACATGGGGCCCGAAGCGAGCGACCTCGGCCACAAGGATTGCAAATTCCCCTGCCCGGAAGATTGCGGGCGCTACGTCGAAATCTGGAACCTCGTGTTCATGCAGTTCAACCGCGATGAATCCGGCCAGATGACGCCGCTTCCCCGCCCTTCCATTGACACCGGCGCGGGACTTGAGCGCCTGGCGGCGGTGCTGCAAGGCAAGCTCTCGAATTTCGATACCGATCTTTTCAAGCCGATCATCGAAGAAGCCGCGGCGCTTGCGAACGTCGAGTACGGCACGAATCACGATACCGACGTTTCACTCCGCATCATCGCCGACCACGCGCGCGCGGCAACCTTCCTGATTTCCGACGGCGTGCTGCCCTCGAACGAAGGCCGCGGATACGTCCTGCGCCTCATCATGCGCCGCGCGCTCTACCACGGCCAGACGCTGGGAATGAATGAGCCGTTCCTCTTCAAAATGTCCGGCCACGTCGTCGAGATGATGAAGTCCGCTTACCCCGAACTCGCCGAAACATCGCATCACGTTGCCAAGGCCATCAAGATTGAAGAGGAGCGGTACGAGAAAACGACGCGGGTCGGCATCGGGCGCCTGGACATGACGGTCGTTACTGCTCACACCGGTGTTGTAATCCCATTTCAGCACTGGAGGGAATATTCGGCGGAGGGAAAAGGTAACCTTCGTGCACGTATTGAACAGATATCCGCCCTGAACCCCATCTCGGACGGGAGCCAACTCGAACTGGGCCGAAAAGCGTTGAGCCAAGACCGCAAAGGGATCATCGCGGGTAAGGATCTGTTCCTCCTTCATGACACTTTCGGGCTGAGACCGGACTTCGTCGAGGACGTTGTGAAGAATTACGACGTCGCGGTGGATCGCGAAGGGTATAACGTCGAGATGGAGCGTCAGCGAAGGCTCGCCCGTCTCCTAGCTCAGGGCTGGCAGAAAGAGGAAGTTGCACCAGTTTACTTCGACGTTGCCGAAAACCAGAAAACAGAGTTCGACGGCTACAAGCGTGTGCGTTCGGAGGGCTGCCAGATCGTCGCGTTGATTCAGAAGGGCCAGCCGGTGACGGAAGCGAAGGCCGGGCAACAGGTTGAAATTGTGCTCGACCACACGCCGTTTTACGCTGAAGCCGGAGGCCAGGTCGGGGACATCGGACGCTTCTTCGCTCCTAACAGCGATCATGAAGTTGCAAATGTTACGGACACGTATCGACCGGTAACGGGCATCATTGCGCACAAGGCCATCGCGCGCGATGTTCTGCGCGTGGGCGACGTGGTGACGGCCGTGGTAGATGCCGAACGTCGCGACGCGATTCGCCGCAATCACACGGCGACGCACTTGCTGCACGCGGCGCTGCGCAGTGAACTCGGCACGCACGTCAAGCAGGCTGGGTCACTCGTGGCGCCGGACCGTTTGCGCTTCGATTTTTCACATTTTGCCGACTTGGGTGAGCAGGATTTGCTCGATATCGAAGACCTGGTCAACGAGCACGTCCTCAAAAACGAAGAGGTCCGCACTGAGCAGATGGAGATCGACCAGGCGATCAATTCCGGCGCCATGGCGCTGTTTGGGGAAAAATACGGCGACCAGGTGCGCGTGGTCTCGATTGCCGACGGCAGCTTTTCCAGGGAGCTTTGCGGCGGCACGCACGTCCGGCGCACGGGCGACATCGGCCTGTTCAAAATCATTTCCGAATCGAGCGTGGCGGCCGGCACCCGCCGCATTGAGGCCATCACCGGCACCGGCGTGCTGGAACACCTGCGCAAGACCAGCGAGACGCTTGAGATGGTGGGCGAAACATTGCGCTCCAAGCCCGAGGAAGTTCTGGAGGCGGCTCAAAAGCTTGCCGAATCCGAAAAGAAACTGCGCAAGCAGCTTGAAGCTCAGCAGATGAAGCGCGCGGCCGCAGAAGCCACGGACCTGCTGGACGAGGTTCGCGAGGTCAAGGGCGTTCGCGTGGTCGCGGCGCGGGTTGACGGCGTTTCGCGGCCCGCTATGCGGCAAATGATCGACACGCTGCGGCCCAAAATCCAGTCCGGAGTGATGGTGCTCGGAACAAACGGCTCCGAGGGCAAGCCCGCCATCATTGCCGCCGTCACCAAGGACCTGACCAGCCGCCTGGACGCCGGAAAAATCGTGAAGGAAGCCGCCGCCATCATGGAAGGCTCGGGCGGCGGGCGCAAAGACCTGGCTGAGGCGGGCGGCAAGAATCCCGAGAAATTGGATGAATGCATCCAAGCAATAGCAGGAATTGTCGAAAGGATGTTGTAGGGACGCAAATCGTCCTCTACCTCCGTGCTGGATTTCGGTTAGTACGGCGCGGGCGCTACCGGAGCAAAAGGCTCATTTTTTGCTTGTTTCGCCAGGCGAAAACGGTCTATAATCGGGCAGTTTTGGACGGTGCCGCTGGCCTGAACGCAAGGCCGCGGAGGTTGGCGCCAGGCCGTTCTGCGAAGCCAAGAGGCGAATCGGTGCCCACGGTCGCTTGAGACCGAACGGCAGGGGGGATGAGTTCTGTTGCTCCGCGCGAGCGGGGCCAGGAGCTCAATGCGCAACCGGCAACAGTCCAAAATCTCGGCCCTCATCGCTGCCTGCGGCCTCATCCTCGCAGCAGTCCTTCTTTGTCCGCCTCCATCCCAAGCCAGCAGTATTGTTGCGATCACCAAACCAGACGGCCGCATCGTCTACATCAACGCCGACATGCCCGCTGAACCCGCCGACCCCTGGGATTTCACTGAAGCCCCATCACCGGCGCTCTTGAGGATCGACTCGATTGTGCGCCGCGTGGCGAAACGCTACCAGATCGATCCCAAGCTTGTCCGCGCCATTATCCAGGCCGAATCCGATTATGATCCCAAGGCAGTCTCTTCAAAAGGCGCCATGGGGCTGATGCAACTGATTCCCTCCACCGCCCAGCGTTTTGGCGTGGGGAATCCTTTTGATCCCAAGCAGAACATTGAAGGCGGCGTCAGCTACCTGAAATATCTCCTCAAGCTTTTTGGCGGAAACCTGCCGCTTTCGCTGGCCGCCTACAACGCGGGAGAAAATACCGTCATCCGGTCCGGAGGCATCCCGGCCATCCCCGAGACCGAGCACTACGTGAAAGAAGTCACGCACCTGTACCACTCCCCGGCGTCAGATTCCGCGCAAGTGGCCGGACCGCCGGCAAACGGCGCGGCGCCCATTTATCAATATGTGGATTCATCCGGGGTCATTCACTTTACGAACGTGGAGTAACAATGGCTTCTTTCCCATGGAATGGCCTTGGACAACTCGGAGGACTGGGAAGAAGCAAGAGCAACTGAACGCCTGATGCTGTACATGAAGAGGAGTCCATTTCGGTTGATTGTGCTGGCCGCCGGGTGCGTGGCTTTGGCGGCCGCAACCTCGTTTGCCGGTTCCAACCGCCGTTTTGATCGCGCCCGCCAGGCCTATGAACGGGCCGTCGTGCTGCAAAAGGAGCTTGAATCCAGGCCCCGGCGGTCACGCAAAAAAGCGGATTATGAGAAAGTTATCCGTGAGTTCCACGATGTCTACTGGAATGATTATGCTTATCCGAAAGCTCCGGTCGCAGCAGAGGCCATCGGCGATCTTTATGCGGAAATGGGGCGGGTATTCTCCAACCCTGCGTACTTTCGTGACGCCGCGAAGGCTTATCAGTACGTGATTGCGCAGTACCCGGGATCCAGCATGGCTCGCGAATCAAAGCTGAGCCTAGGCAAGTTACACCTCTCCGACGAGGCGCGAGAGGCCCGAAGGAATCTGAGGGAAATCGCCCGCTCACGCGCCGAGCAAAAAACCGAAGAGTCTTCGAGCCACGACGACACAGCGGCCGATGTGGCGTCAAAAGGCGTGGTGGAGGTAACCGACATTCACGACTGGGTGGGGCCAAATTACACGCGAGTGGTGATCGGCGCCCGTGGCCCCATCAAGTTCGACGCCCTGCGCCTGACCCACCCGGACCGGATCGTCTTTGACCTGCCAAACACCCACGTTAAGCGCGCGCTCCTCCGTAAAGGCCTTCCCATCGACGGGCATTTCCTGCGCGACATCCGCGTGGGGCAATTCAAGCCCAACGTCACGCGCGTGGTGCTGGACGTTGAAAACGTGCAAGATTATTCCGTCTTTCCGCTGCCCAATCCGTTCCGGCTGATCATTGACGTTCACGGCCTCGCTCAGCATAAAACTCAGGCGGCCTCTAAGCGAATAACCGCCTCGCTTGCAGCAAGAACCTCTGCAAGTCCGCGCCGGGAGGCGTCGAGAGAGCTTCCGGCCCATTCGCCCGCCGTCAAACCGGCGCCCGTCGCCAAAACCGAAGCCATCGATACGGCAAGACGCAAGCCGGTGGAACTTGCTGCATCGCTAGCGCCTCCGCCCGCGCAACCGGAAGAACTCCCGATCTCAACCAGGCCTGCTTCGCCCACGGAAAACGGCGAGCAAACGCTGACGAGGGCCCTGGGGCTTAAGATTGCCCGCATTGTCATTGACCCCGGCCACGGCGGCCATGATACCGGAACGATCGGGCCAACGGGGTTGGAAGAGAAAAACGTGGTTCTGGATGTCGCGCTGCGCCTGAGAAAGCTGCTGGAAACCAGGACGGACTGCCAAGTAATCATGACCCGCACGACCGACAAGTTTATTCCCCTCGAGGAGCGGACGGCGATCGCCAATGAAAAAGACGCCGACCTCTTCATTTCAATTCACGCCAATTCCAGCACCGATCCCCAAGTGCAGGGCATTGAGACTTACTACCTTAACTTTACGACCGATCCAGACGCCCTGGAACTGGCGGCGCGAGAAAACGCGACATCGCAGGAATCGGTCCATCAACTGCAATCTCTCATCAAAAAGATCGCCCTCAGCGACAAAGTGGAAGAATCCCAGGAGCTTGCCCGCGACGTACAGAAGGACCTTTATCGGGATATGTCCAGGGATTCGCACGGCATCCGCAATCGAGGAGTCCGGAAAGCCCCCTTCGTGGTTCTCATTGGCGCCAACATGCCCTCCATCCTGGCGGAGATTTCTTTCCTTTCAAATCCTCATTCCGAACGGCTGCTGCGGCGGGGGTCCTACCGCGAGAAAATCGCGGAAGCCCTTTTCCAGGGTATTGTAAAGTACATGAATAACCTGGGAACCATCCGCATGGCGCAGCGCACGCACTAAGCCGGCAACCCCCAAAGGCGCTTGAAAGGTTTTCGCCTGCCCCCCTCCGCCACAGATTTCTGCTATCCTAAAGTCGATGAGGTCTCTCACCTCCCTTTGCATGTTGATAGGAACCGTTTTCCTTGCGAGCGCAAGCCTGGCGGCGCAGCAGCACGCAACCTTTATCGACCTTGCATCGCAGCCCAAATGGCAGATCGAAAGCTCTCACCCCGTCAGCCTGAATGATGTGCGCCAGTGGGGCGGCGAGCCGACCGTGGACCGCGAATACGGTGTGAAAACCGTTGAAATTCGGACGTACCAGGAAGGGAAGACGACAGCTCAAGCCGTTGTCGAAGAAACACCTGATCCCTCATCGGCGTATGGGCTCCTCACTTTTTACCAGAACGAAAGCATGACTCCGGCAAAAGGGATGAAGCTGGCCATGATAGCTCCGAAACAGGGCTATCTGGCAAGGGGCACGGCGTTTGTCCGCGTCCTACGGCCCGCCAAGATGTCGGACGAAGATTTCCGCGCGCTGCTGCTGGCCATCGGCGGGGAATCTCCTTCAGAGCAGGCACTGGCGCTGCTTCCTCCTCCGCTACCGGTCAAAAACCTTATTCCCGGCTCGGAGAAATATGTCCTGGGGCCCATCGCAGCCCACCGCGCCCTGCCTTTTTTCCGGACTGACCTAGTAGGATTTCAGCAAGGTGCCGAACTCCAATCGGCGGTGTACCAGATCAGTGGACAACAGATAAATTTTTTCCTCATCAGTTACCCGACTCTGCAAATTGCCAACTTGCGGTATCGCGCCTTGACGCATCTCCTCGGCATGAACCAAGGGAGCGGCACCGGCAGCCTTTACGGGAAACTAAAAGG